>JAITUT010000036.1 GCA_031286325.1 Helicobacteraceae bacterium | reverse complement strand
TGCCGTCATAATCAATAATTGAGAGGACATAGCGGATCGATTCAAGCCGCGCTTTTGCCTTATTGTTGCTATTTACGATGATCCAAGGGCTATAACCCGTGTGCGTGCGACTGAACATTTGCTCTTTGTAGAATGTGAATTCGTCCCACTTTTTCTGCGCTTGTTTATCCACAGGGCTTAACTTCCATTGTTTTAGGGGGTTGTGCTCGCGCGAGTCAAAACGCTCTTTCTGCGTATCTTTCGAGACCGAAAACCAGAATTTCACGAGGATAATGCCGTCGTTTATAAGGTTTTGCTCAATCTCAGGCGCCTCGCGCATAAAGTGCTCGTATTGCTCTTTGGAGCAGAAGCCGAATACGGGCTCCACGACCGCGCGGTTATACCAGCTACGATCAAAAAATACGATTTCGCCCGGGTTCGGCAACTGCGCCATATAACGTTGAAAGTAATACTGCCCCGCCTCGACTTCAGTCGGTTTCGGCAACGCGACAACGCGGTATTTGCGCGGGTTTAACGCCTCAATAAAACGTTTGATCGCGCCGCCTTTGCCCGCCGCGTCTCGCCCCTCAAACAAGATCGCTACGCGCCGCTTTTTCTCGGTAACCCAATTTTGCAGTTTGATTAGCTCAACTTGCAGCTTTTCAAGCTCTTTTGAGTATTCGACCGCTTCTATGGCTTTCGCGAGTTTCGCTTTGCCTACGATCTTTCTAAGTCCCTCGTTGCTTTTTAATAGGTTCAGTTTTTCCCTCAAAACCGCCGCGCGCGCCTTCTCGTCCTCGCCCGCGAGTTTGGAGACGATAAATTCAAAATCGTCAAACAAACTTTGCATTTATTTGCCTTTGTGCGAAATTTGGCGCAATTTTATCTTAATTGAAATTTATCGCCGTTTATTGTTTTATTTTACGCGCGTTTCGCCGATTTTGTGTGGAAAGGCGCGACTTTATTCGCCGTCGCGAAATTTTCGGTATCATTTCAAGCTTTGTTGAAAATTGGAGCGAAAATGGCTTTGAAAAAGACGTTGACTTTGGCGAAAATCTATGAAAATCAAGGCTTGCTTGAGGATGCGGCGCAGATTTATCGCGAAATTTTGGCGGACGATCCTGACAATATAGAGGCGATTTTGTCTCTAAGAAGGCTTGAAAAACCGCTTGATTTCGGCGGCGCGAACAAAGAGATGACGGATTTTTTTGCCAAAATGGAGAGCGCGGCGGAGTTTGCGGAATTCGAACGCTATTTGGCATTTAATTAGGAGTGTGCTGTGACTATGCGAATGGAATCGTTTGAAAAAATCGATCAAAAGATTAAATTGTGGTCTTCCAAACTTATAGACCTCACAAAACGCAATCGTTTGCTCAACTACAAAGAATACAAAAGAAGCACGCTCAAATTGGAGATGAGCGCCGAGGAGTTGTGGCAAAAATTAGTCGATGACGAAAGCGAGTTGCGTTTCGACGCGAAACTCACGCAAAACGAGCAAAAAAGACTTGGTGTTTTAGAGCGCAAAACACAAGAGGAAAATAACGCGAGCGAAGAGGAGATTGAAGAGCATAAATCGCTAATTGCGTTACGCGAAAAACGCCGATCGCAGGCGATCATTCTTGAAACGATCCGCAAAAACAACAGAACCGCAAATGACGAATACGGATTTAATATCTCGTTCGCGGCGTTAGGTTTTTTGCATTGGCATGAAGACGAGCACTCAAAAGAGGAGATCGTTTCGCCAATCGTTTTGATTCCAATTTTGGTGGAGAGAAAGAGTATCTCAGATCCATACACGATCGCGCTCAACGAGAACGAAGAGATCAAAATAAACCCGATCATAATCAAAAAACTTTTCGCGGATTTTGACATTAAACTTAACGAAGAAATTAACTTTGAAAATATTTGGAAAGAAAATTTGATCGCCGAAATTTTTGATCCGATCAAAAAGCTGATCCAAAATTACTCTTCGTGGAAAATTGACATAAACAAGATCAGAGTTGGCACATTTAACTTTCAAAATCTCGTGATCGCGCGTGATTTGGAAAATAATAAAGAGCTAATAAAAGAGCACAATTTTTGCCGCGCGTTGGCGCGCGAAAATTACGATGAAGAATATGTAATGTTCGATCAAGAGGATTATGATCCAGAAAAGCGCAAATCGTTTGAAAGTTTTCAAATTTTAGACGCGGATTCTTCACAACAGATCGCCATTGAGAGGGCAATCGCAGGCAAATCGTTTGTGATTCAAGGACCTCCCGGAACCGGCAAGAGCCAAACGATCACAAACATAATCGCGGAATTGTTGCAGAGAGGCAAAACAATTTTGTTTGTCTCGGAAAAACAAGCGGCGTTAAATATAGTTTATGACAAACTTGCTAAATTCGGATTAGATAATTTTGTCGTAAAATTGCACGAAGTTAAAAAGGAAGCAGGTTATAAAATCCGCGCGCAATTAAGCAAATTATTAAGTATCGCGAATAGCGAAATTTACGCTGGCTCAAACTATAACGATCACGTGCGTTTAGATGAAATCCGCGCGCGTTTAATGACATACGCCGACGAGTTGCACAACATTATTTCACCGTTCGGTGAAAACGCCTACTTTTTGTTAGGCGAATTAGCCCCGCACAGCGCGGCTCGCGATCTGCTATTTATGATCAACACCAATGTTACGCGCGGCGATTACGAGGAATACAAGTTAGCGGTTGAGAAATACGCGAATTCCTTTTCCAGATCGTCAAGCCAATTTGAAAATTGCCTCTGGAAACACTACAAAAAAGATATTACTTTTTTGACTGAGGCGGAGTTAAAAGAGTTTATTAACGAGGCGGAGGAAAAGTATAAAAACTATACTGAAATTTTGCGCAAAATTACCGATGAATTTTTGAGCAAAAATACCGCTGAAAGCGATATATCGCCGACTTTGAAAAAGCTAATAGCCGCAGCGCAAGAAAAGCCTAGGGCGGCAAACTACTATTACTATAACTTAGATCGCGGGGCGAGGCTTCGTTTAAAAGAGGATATTCTCTGCATTCACGACTATTATAAAAAAGCGTCCGATCTTAACAAAGAAGAGCGTAAAATTGAGCGCGATATGAAAGATTTCAAGGCGAATCTTTCGGATAAATTCAACGAAGAATTTTTTATGATTGAAAACCCTAAAGAATTACTCAATAAATTCAGCGCGGAATACAATACGGTTTTCCGCACTTTAAATATGGAATATTTCGGCTTAATGTGCCTTTTGCTTTCGCGCTCCAAAAAGAAAAACGAGAAAATCACTTACGACGAAGCGAAAGAATATCTGGAAATCCTTGTGGATTTTCATAAAAAAACCGAAGAGAAAAAACGCCTTGCTTTTGAGATTGAACTCATTCAAAACGAGACAAGAGACCTCATTAAAAAATTCAACACCAAATCTGGCGCTTTAATTACCCATATTTTAGATAAAAACATAGAGAATATTAAAGATAAAATATGCGAAAGCGTAGATTATTTAGAAAAATACGAGTGCCTTTTTGGAAGCGAGACAAATTGCAAAAAAGAGGCGATTAATAATTTATTCAGCGATCGTTATGACGCAGATAAATTATTAACGATCGTAAAGTTGGAGGAAGATTACGAAAAAGAGCATAAGATCGTAAGCGAAATTTTGGCGCGCGCGGGCGAGCTTTTTGATGAATTTTCGCGCATTAGCGATATTTCAAAGCTGTTTGAATTAGACTTTGAGATAATCTACCGCTACCGCGATTATAAAAGCGCGAAAGCGAAGCTCTTAAATCTTGGTCTTGAAAACTTCTTAGAAAAGATTGAAAGCGCGCCATACCCTAAAAATGAAATTTTGGGTATTTTTGTGAAAAGATTTTGTATGCTTTTATTAGATCGCAACTACAAAAATTATTACGATAGAAACGCGCACGATCTTGATGTTGAAAAGTTCAAAAATTTGGACAAAACAATTATTGGTCATAACGCGATTCGTATAAAAGATTCGCTAAAAAAAGCGATCGCCAAAGAATTGCGCCTTTCAGACGCGCGCGAGGTGAGCGTGCTAAATAGAGAGCTCGGCAAAAGAAAGCGTTCAATGCCAACACGCCTCTTAATCAAAAATTTGCCGACATTATTGCCCAATTTAATTCGTTGCGCGATGATGTCGCCGCTGACGGTTTCGGCATATTTCGGCACGAATCCCAAGTGGAAATTTGATGCCGTGATCTTTGACGAGGCTTCGCAGGTGCGCCCAGAATACGCCGTGAGCTCAATTATGCGCGGCAAACAAATTATAATCGCCGGCGACTCTAAACAGATGCCGCCTTCGAACTTTTTCAACAAGATCAGCGAAGAGGACGAAATTGAGGAAGAAGAGATAGAAGATAACGCCGATTTGGAGTCTATTTTAGACGAAGCAAAAACGATTTTGCCAAGCGCGAGGTTATTGTGGCACTACCGCAGTAAAGACGAATCGCTTATTTCCTTTTCAAACAATAAGTTTTACGACAACGAACTTGTTACATTTCCCAATAACGATATGGATCGCAAAAGCGCGATTATTTTTAAACGTATAGAAAACGGTATTTGGGAATCAAAAAGCGGCAATGAAGTAGAAGCGGAAGAGGTGGCGAATATGGTATTTGAGCATATCGTCTCAAACCCGCAAAAATCATTAGGAGTAATCGCCTTTGGCAAGGTTCAAGCCGATTTGATCCAAAGAAAGATAGATGAAAAGCGCGAATCCAGCCCATATCACGAATGGTTTTTCGGCGAAGATAAAAATGAGCCATTTTTTGTAAAAAACCTAGAAAACGTGCAAGGCGACGAGCGCGATATAGTGATTTTGAGCGTAGGTTATGGAAAGAGCCCGAAAGGCAATTTTTATATGCGTTTTGGACCGCTTACCAAAGAGGGCGGCGAGCGCAGATTAAATGTGGCGATTACGAGGGCGAAATATCTTATGATCGTAGCCTGTTCTTTCACCGCGAAAGATATGAAAATAGATGAAAAAACCGCGGTGAATAGAATACTTCTGCGCGATTTTATAGATTACGCAGAAAACGGCGCGAAAATCCCTGCAAAATTAAACTATGAGGATCGCTTATACTTTAATTCGTTTTTCGAGGAAAATGTATATAGTTTCTTGCAAGAAAAGGGCTTCAAAGTCCATACGCAAGTCGGGCAATCAGGCTTTAAGATTGATCTTGCGATCGAGCACCCAGAAATTAAAGATCGCTATTTGATAGCAATTGAGTGCGACGGCGCGTCGTACAACCGCACGAAAACCGCGCGCGATCGCGATCGCCTGCGCCAAGAAATTCTTGAAAGTTACGGCTGGAAATTTCACAGAGTTTGGTCGGCGAATTGGATATACGATAACAAACGCGAAAAAGAGCTACTTTTGAACGCGATAGAAAAGGCAATAATGGATTATGACGGCAAAGAGAAATATCTCTTTAATTTTTAGCCGATTGCAAAGCGTTTTTTGATCGCGTCTAAAACAAGCCGCAGGTCTTTTTGATCTATGATTACATTCGCCTCGCGGCGCAAAGTCTCTTTCGCGCAAAAAGCAATTCGCATATCGGCGCGAGCGAACATAGCGCGATCGTTCGCGCCGTCTCCTATTGCGATCGTATCCTTGATCCCCGCGCCCAAGACCGCTTGAATCCGCTCCAAAAGGTCGCCCTTTGAGAAATTAAAGAGCATTTCGCCGCCGACAAGCCCCGTTAAAACGCCATCTTTCTCGTGTAAAATGTTGGCAAACGCAACGTCCGCGCCCAACTTGCCCAAAGCAAAATCTGTCGCCAGCCTAAACCCGCCGCTCAAAATCATCACGCAAAATCCCAGCCTTTTTAACTCGCGCACGCACTCCGCCGCGCCGTTCATCAGCGGCAAACTCTCGCAAACTTCGCGCGCCCTCGCCGCCGACATTCCGCGCAAAAGCTCTACGCGTTTTAGCAAAGCCTCGAAAAAGTCAAGTTCGCCGCGCATCGCCGCTTCCGTGATCGCCCTCACGCGATCGCCCACGCCATAATCCTCCGCGAGAAAATCAATCGTCTCGCCGTCCATCAATGTAGAGTCAAAATCAAATACGCAAAGTTTCATAAATCCCCCGAAAGAAAAGCGAAATTTTATCAAAAGCAATTCACGCTAGAATTAAAAAAGCAATTTTCAAAAGGAGTCCTATGAGCCAGAAATACCGCCTTGTTACGCGCAGCGACTTTGACGGTCTGGTTTGCGCCGTGCTTTTGCGCGAGCTAGGAATAATCGGTGAAATCAAATTTGTGCATCCCAAAGATATGCAAGACGGCTTGGTGGAAATCACCGACAAAGACATCACCACAAATTTGCCGTATGTCAAAGAAGCTTATTTGGCGTTTGACCACCACGAGAGCGAAGCCGTGCGCAACAAAGAGCGCGCGCCGAATTACATCATAGACACACAGGCTCCCAGCGCGGCTCGCGTGGTGTATGAATATTACGGCGGCAAGGGTCGTTTCCCTAATATCAGCGAAGATATGATGATCGCGGTAGACAAATCCGACTCCGCGCAATTTTCGCGCGATGAAATAGTAAACCCCGCAGGTTGGGTGCTGCTCAACTACCTAATGGACGCGCGCACTGGGCTTGGGCGTTTCAAAGAGTTCGGCGTAAGCAACTATACTTTGATGATGAATCTCATCACATATTGCCGCAACCACAAGATCGAGGAGATTTTAGAGCTCCCAGACGTGAAAGAGCGCAGCACACTTTACTTTGAGCACGAAGAGAAGTTCAAAGATCAGTTAAAACGTTGCAGCAAAGTTTATAAAAACCTCGTAGTGCTGGATTTGCGCAAAGAGGAGACGATCTGGGCGGGCAATCGCTTTATGATCTACGCGCTTTATCCTGAATCTAACATCTCTATCCATATCCTCTGGGGCTTCCAAAAGCGCAATATCGTATTCGCGACTGGCAAATCAATTCTAAACCGCAGTAGCAAAACCAACATCGGCGAGTTAATGCTGGCATTCGGCGGCGGCGGACACAAAGCGGCGGGAACCTGCCAAGTGGAGATTGACAAAGCTGACGAGGTTTTAAGGGACCTTATCAACAGAATCACAATAGACGGCTAGACGCTTATGGAACAAAGCCCCGCTATGAATGACTTGGGTGGGGCGCAAAACACCGCAAAGCGCGTATTCTTCAAAACTTTCGGTTGCCGCACAAATTTATTCGACACGCAATCTATGATCGCCTCGCTTGACGGTTTTTGGGAACGCGCGTCCGCCGAAGCTGAAGCAAACGCGATCGTGATAAATTCTTGCTCCGTTACCAATGCCGCAGACTCCGCAGCGCGAAATTACGCGCGCAAAATTCGCCGCGAATACCCCGCCGCGAAGGTGCTTTTCACAGGTTGCGGCGCGGCAAATCAAGGCGCGGCGCTTCTCAAAAACGGAGAAATTCACGGCGTATTTTCACACGCGGAAAAACAAAAGATCGCGCGGTTTCTCTCGTCGGACGCGCCCTTTTCGGTTTTAACGCCGCCTGCTGCTATGCTGAATGAGCCTGCTTTCACGACATTTGAGGGCAAAACCCGCGCGTTTATTAAAGTTCAAGAGGGGTGCGATTTTAGTTGCTCATACTGCTCAATTTGGCGGGCGCGCGGACGGGCTAGAAGCCGCGCGGCGAGCGAAATTCTAGATCAGATCGCGCGGCTGGCGGATCGTGGGTTTTCAGAGTTTATTCTGACGGGAACGAACACTGGCGCGTATAATTTTGATGGGCTAAATCTCGCGAATTTGGCGGCGAAAATTGGTAACATAAACGGCGTACGGCGCGTGCGTTTAGGAAGCGTAGAGCCTCTGCAAGTTAATAGCGACCTAATTGATCTTTTGGACGCGCCATTTATGGAAAAACATTTGCATATAGCGTTGCAGCATACAAGCGATATTATTTTGGAGAAAATGGAACGTAGAAACCGCTATGAAACCGATCTAATTTTGCTGGAAAAAATCGCTAATAAAAATTGCGCGATCGGGACTGATTTTATAGTAGGATTTCCTAGCGAAAGCGAAGATATTTTTAATGACGCGTTTTTGCGATTAAAAAATTTGCCGCTTACCCATATTCATATTTTTAAATTTAGCCCCAGAAGCGGCACAAAGGCCGCTAATATGAAAGATCGTGTTTCGGGCGATGTAATGAAAAGAAGAGATATGATTTCAGCGTTGATCGCAGAGAAGCGCAAGGAATTTTATTTGCGAAATTCTACGCCGCTTAAAATTTTAATAGAAAACAACAACAGCGGTTTAGACCAATTTTTTTCGCGCGTTAAAATTAAATGCGATCCTGAAATCGCGGGCTGGGTTGAAGTCGCTAAATATAATTTTGACGATCTAGGCAGCTTGATCGCAAAGGATTTTTATGCGATATGACGCGATCGTAATCGGCGCTGGTATCGCTGGATCGTGCATAGCGCATTTTTTAGCAGAAAATAAGTTAAAGGTTTTGGTGATTGAAAAAGAAAAAATCGCTTGTGGAGCAAGCGGCGCGGCGGGCGCTTTTTTATCGCCGATGATGGGTCGGGGAAGGCTTGTGGATTTTGTAAATAATTCTTTGATTTTCGCATTAAAATTCTATAAAAATATCGCCGCTGATTTGTTAATAGATAACGGCGCGTTGCGCATTGTAAAAAGCGTGGAAGATAGAGATCAATTTTTTATAGACTCGCGCAACTCTGTTTTAGAAAATTCTATTCTTGAAAACGGCGTATTTTTCAAAGAGGCGGGAGTAATAGAGGCGGTGAAAATTTGCGAAAGATTATTATCAAATTGCGATGTTATAGAAAAGACAAAAGCAAACGCGCCAAAATATATAAATAATGAATGGATCGTTAATGATAAATTTTCGGCAAAGATTCTGATCGCCTCAATAGGATTTTACGAGCCGATCCTGCCCGTATGGTGGCTCAATATGCGCGGCGTTTGGGGCGAGCGGCTTAAAATAAAGCCTGATTTTAAGATAGATCATAATTATATGGGCGATGTCGCAATTTCAGCTACATTTGCGGATGGCGCAGCGGCGATCGGCGCTACGCATAAACGCGCTAAAAACGATTGGGAAATTGATCAGCGCGCAAAGCAAGATTTATTGCAAAAAGCGAGCGATTTAATTCCGCAAATTAGCAATGTAAAAGTTTTAGAAATTAAGGGCGGAATGCGCCCGGCAAGTATTGATTATTTCCCGATCGCAGGGAATATAATTAACGCGCATAAAACTCTCGCTGAATTTCCAGAATTTCCGCGCGGCGGACATATTAAAGAAAATGAATTTTCGCGCTACAAAAATTTGTTTATATTTTCCGCGCACGGCGGCAGGGGTTTTGTTACCGCGCCGCTCACGGCGAAATTTTTACGCGATATAATTTTATATGGAAAAAGCGAGCTGAAAATCAATCAAAATCTGCTAAATCCCGATAGATTTTTTCTGCGAAATTTCAGGCGAAATCTATTGCTATCCTCACACGAAATTTTAGCCCAAAACAAACCTTTGGAGGCGCAAAATGACCGACAATATAATTGACAAGTTGCGATTTGTTTCGCTCTCTATGTTTAGAAAAAATTTCTTTGGTATTTTTCACGGATCAATTTCCGCCAGAATTGAACTGGAAAGATTCATTATAAATAAGCGCGAAGCGATCTTTGATAATTTAGATGAAGAGGACTTTATTTTGCTAAACCATAACCGCGATTATCGCTGGAAAGAAGCTAGTTTAGATAGCGAAATTCACTCTTCAATTTACCAAAACATTCCGGACGCGAAATTTATCGCTTACGCAATGCCGCCGTTTGCTACCGCGTATTCGCTTGATAACGATTATTTAGCGCCACGCGATTACTTTGGTAAAAAGATGTATCCGAATGTGAAAATATACGATCCAAAAAAGTTTGATGATTGGTATGAGAGAGCAGATGTAGAAATTCCGCGCGCAATGAGTAAAAGCGATAGCGAAATTTTACTTATAAAAGGTTATGGAATTTACGCTCACGCCCGCGAAATAAACGATCTCGCAAAAAAGATCGCAATTATTGAAAATAGTTGCAGAATTTTAATGTATTCAAAGATTTAGCCGCGTTTTGTCGCCCGCAAAACCAACTTTTGCTATAATCCGCGCTCCGTTATTCGGACAGGTGGCCGAGCGGTTGAAGGCGTCAGTCTCGAAAACTGATATACCGGCAACGGTATCGAGGGTTCGAATCCCTCCCTGTCCGCCATTTTAACGCAAGGGAAAATAATGTTTGAAGCAGATCGCGAAGCTAAAATGTTAGATCAAAAGAATTTTGCGTTTTATACACAAAGCGTAAAAAAGTTTTTTCATTTGCCGATCGCGATCGCTATTTTAACGCTAATAATTTCGTCATTTTGCGCGTTGAAAATAAAGACGAAAGGCTCTTATGAACAACACGAACAAAAAAGAGAATACGCAGAATATATTCTTACGCAGCGAGAGCTCAAAAAAAATGTTTTATCCGCGATCGCGGGCTTTTTAATAGAGTCTATGATCGCCGTTAGATAAAACTTACGCTAAATAAGGCTTAAAATGCAAATAGATTGGTCTAAGACGCCGCTCGTTCCAGTAATCGCGCAAGAAGCGGAGACAAAAGAGGTCTTAATGCTCGCTTACGCTAATGAGGACGCGCTTAATTTAACCTTATCATCAGGTTTTGCGCACTATTTTTCGCGTTCGCGCGAACGAATTTGGAAAAAGGGCGAAACTAGCGGCAATGTTCAGAAAATCAATCGGGTTTTAGTAGATTGCGACGGCGACTCCTTGCTTTACGAGGTCTCGCAAAACGGCGCGGCGTGCCACACGGGGCAAAAATCCTGCTTTTTCACCACCGCGCAGGGCGAAAAAATCAGCGAGCCCGTCGCCGATCTCACAGCGATTTACAGCATAACGGATCGCCTCTACCACACGATTTGTGAGCGGCGCAACGCAGATTTGAGCGCATCTTATGTCGCATCCCTCTTTGCTAAAGGCGAGAACGCGATTTTGAAAAAAGTCGTGGAGGAGGCGGGCGAATTCGCGCTCGCGATGAAAGATAAATCCCGCAATGACGCGATCTATGAGGCGGCGGACTTGCTCTTTCACTCGCTCATTGCCCTCGCCAAAATGGATATTTCACCCGATTTAATCCGCGCCGAACTCGCTCGCCGAGAGGGTTTGAGCGGAATCACGGAAAAAAATTCGCGCGCAGAGAGCGGCGCAAAATGAACGAATTTCTCGCGCGCCTCACGGAATCTTACGAGCGACTTTTGGAAAATCCTATGGTTGCGGAGGCGATTAGAATCAGCGATAATGTTTTATATTCTTTAACAACTTACCATTTAATTGGTTTTGCGGTTATTTTTGCGATTTTATTGATAATTATCATACTTGCCGTTTCTGTTTCACATATAGCTGTTTTATCGCTTTTTTTGCAGTTTTTCGCGTTGGCTTTTTTGATCGCCGCGCCGATAATAAGTTATTTTTTTATTGAAAAAACATTTAAGTATGTGGGAGTAGAAAATTTAGTTATTATGAATATGTATTATCAAGACGTAGCTCTTGTGCGCGGAACGGCGCAAAATTTAAGCAAAAATACATTAGACGGCTGCCAAATTAAAATAAAATGTTACGAGCCGCCGAAAGGTACTTTTGATTACTTTATGAAACTCGCGACTACAAAATCTGTCGGTCTCGCTACTATTTCAAAGCCCTTAAATCCTGGCGAAATTACGACTTTTGAGGCGGAGATTGCCAATGTGAAATACGACGACAACCTTTCGCTTTCGGCTTCTATTCGTTGCCGATAGCTCTCAATTTTTCAAAATATTCTCTCTTTCTTTTCTCTACAAGCTCAATATACCTTTGCTCGTGTATTGATAGTTTTCTACCGTATTTTTCATAATACGGATCATCTAAACTATCCGTATAGAATTTTTCGCTATTTTTCTCTTCTTTTTTAGTTAAATTTTGCTCTTTTTGCCAAATTGGCTCAACGCTATTTTCCGCAAAATCGGGCGTTATTATGCTAACGCTGTCTATATTAAAATTTTCTTCGCCGTTTTCTATCACGACTTTTAACGCCAAAGACGGCTTGAGCGTAGGCGCGATTCTCGGCGCGCTTTCGCCTAAAATTACGCAACAAAAAAACAAAAAAAGAGCAAAAAATTTCATATTCCGCCTCCGAAAATCATAAATTTTACAGCAAAAACCGCTCCGTTTATCGCCCGATTAAAAACGCAAGCTGCCCGATCGCGATCGCGCCGTCATTTGGCGGGAGTTTGCGGCTCAAATAAACTTGCTTTTTCATCGCGGTTAAACACGAAATCACTTTGATCGCTAGGGTTTTGTTTTGAAATACGCCGCCGCAAAGGACGATCGGCAAATTATATTTTTCCGCGAAAAACGCCGCGATCTCGGTTAATGTATTTAAAAATTTCGCGGCGATTTTCGCGCGATCTACGTTAAGTTTGCGATCGCGCAAAACCCCGCGTACAATTCCCGCATAATCAACTACTCCGTTTTCAACTGCAAAATGATAAGAATCCAGCTCATTGGGATCGGCGTATTTTTCTATCATTAAACCGCTTTGCCCGTCAAATCCGTAACTTTCAAGAATGCCGCTTAAATACGCGATCGCGTCAAATAATCTACCCATAGAAGTCGTGCGCGGCGAGTTAATTTTATTTGCGATCATTTTTGCAAAATTTTCAGTTAAAATCGGCGAAGAAATTTGCAATTCATACAACAATCCAGCCGCGATTTTTTCAGGATTTTTAATAGCGTTTTCGCCGCCGATTAAAGCGAAATCTCTTAAATGCCCGACGCGCTCAAAATTATCGTAATTTGCGATCAGAATTTCGCCGCCCCATATCGCGCCGTCCGCGCCGTAACCAGCGCCGTCCCACGCGATCGCCAGAACGGGCGCTTTAAGCTGAAATTCAGCCATAACCGCGAGCGCGTGCGCGTGGTGGTGCCAAACGCGCGCGGTGGGAAGACCGCGCGCGAGCGCCCAGCGCGTAGAGGCGTATTGCGGGTGCGCGTCAGCGACCACGCGGGCGGGTTCGAAGCGATAAAGACGTTTAAATGCCGCAATCGCGCGCTCAAAATACTCCTGCGCGCTCACGGAAAACAAATCGCCGATGTGCGGGCTCAAAACCGCCTGATCGCTAAAGCCGATCGCGATCGCGCATTTTTGCTGCGCGCCCACTGCCAGCGTGGGCTCGGCGAGTTTCGCGGGCAACGCGATCGCCTGCGGCGCGAAGCCGCGAGCGCGGCGGATTATGATCGGCTGGAATTTTGCGGCGGTTTCTATGTTGCCAATTTCCTGAATTTCGGCGACTTGCAAAACCGAGTCGTCCGCCGCGTTTATCACCTCGCGATCGTGATCTAAAACGCAGTCAAAGACGCCGCCAAGTTCCGCGAAAAGTTCCGCCGCGCTCCGCGCGATCGGCGATTCGGCAAGGTTCGCGCTGGTCGCGACAATTGCGTCAATTTGCGCGCCCGATCCAGCCTCATTTCGGCAACTTTGCAAAATTTCCATTAAAATAAACTGAATCGGCGCGGAGGGCAGCATAATCCCCACGCGATCAATTTCAGGGGCGACGAGATGACTCAAATCATAGTTCGCGCCCTTTTTCAGGAGCGTGATCGCGCGGCTCGGCGCAGTCAAAAATTCCGCTTCAGCCTCGCTAATTTCGGCGATCGTCCGCGCGGCGGCGAGGTCGGCGCAGAGGATCGCGAAAGGTTTCGCAGGGCGGCTTTTGCGATCACGGAGCAACTTTAACGCGGCATAATTTCGCGCATTGGCGCAGAGCTGAAAACCCCCAAGCGCTTTGATCGCCACGATCTTGCCTTGCAGGATCGCATCCGCCGCGCCTTTGATCGCGTCAAAATCTCGCGCCCTTTCAACACGATTTGCGTCCAACAAAACCACTCGCGACCCGCATTCGTTGCACGCGATCGGTTGCGCGTGAAATCGCCTGTCAAGCGGATTTTCGTATTCAAAGAGGCAGGCGGCGCACATAGGAAAGTCGCTCATCGCGGTCGCGGCGCGATCGTAGGGCAGTTCGCGGGCGATCGTGTAGCGCGGACCGCAATTCGTGCAGGAGATAAATGGGTGGCGGAATCGGCGGTTTTTAAAGTCGCGCATTTCGGCGAGACACTCTGCGCAGATCGCGGTGTCGGGCGGCAAATGCGTGGTGATCGCCTCCGAATTTTGGGTTTCGTCTATTGTGAAAATCGCGCTTTGCTTTGCGTTATTCGCGATCACGATCGCAGAGTTTTTAATTGTTTTTTTTCGGCTAAATAATATGATCGCGGCAAATAGAGAAATCGCGATCAACGCGGAATAAAAAAATATGAATGTTTCCGCGCTTTTATACCTAAAATCGCCGTGAGCAATCATCGCCTCCGAACCCAACATATAACTGTTCGGATTCATTAAATAAGATATTATTTCCGAAAGCGAAAAAATAAAAACGCCAAAAATAAATAAAAGTAAAAACCATTTAAGACGTTTCATTTTGCTAAATATTTTATCTTTAACAATACTCTTTTGCCCTAAAATTTGAGGCGACAATTCGGTTCGATCCGCTTGATGTTCGTCCGCGATCGCGTTGTTTTTAAGCGGGATTTCAGTTTCCTCTAAACGCGCTATCACGGCAAGCGGCGGCTTTTCCGCGATCAGCCGCTCCTTGAAAATCCGTAAAGTCTCAAAATCCGCCTGAGCCTCTATCTCCACGCCAAAGCCGTCGTTGCGCACCGATCCCGCGATTTGCAACTCGTTCGCCAGCCTAAATACAAACGGGCGAAAGCCCACGCCTTGCACCGCGCCGAAGATCAAAAACCTAATCCGCTTTTCCATAAAGATGATTTTAATCTATTGATCCTGCCAAAAAGGGCGATAGCGGAAAGGTTGATAGTAAAAATGGCGAACGTCGGCGAAATACGGTGATTTTATTTTTAGAAAATTTAACGAACGCTTAATACCAAAACAATATAACCCGCAATTTTTCTACAAGGAGATTTAGGCGGCTCGCGAGATAAAAGCTAAAAGATAATTGCTTCAATCCGTCAAATTTGGGCGGATTATGTTGCGTTTTAAGCCTAATTCGCGCGCCGAAATTCCCAGCGCGATTCCTAAAAGTTGGGTCAAATGCAGAGCGGGCAAAGCCAGAGAATCATTCATCTCCTCGCTCGCTTTGCGCGCTCCGATATCAAAACTCATCTGGCAAAGCGGACACGGCGTAACGATACAATCCGCGCCGCTATCGCGCGCCTCTTGCAAAATTTCTCCCGTAAGGCGCGCGGCGGTTTTGGGCGCTTGGAGCTCGGCGTGAAAGCCGCAGCACGAAGTTTGCAGAGTGTAATTCGCTGTCTCGCCGCCAAGCGTTTTAATCAGATCGCTAAGCGCGCGCGGGTTAAAAGGGTCGTCCATAGAGCCCGCGCCGCGAAAATTATGGCAGCCGTAAAACGGCGCGATCCGCTTATCCAGAGGGTTTATCACTGGCAAATTATGAAATCCGTAATCGTCGCGCAGAGCGTATAGAAAGTGTTTTACCCGCGCGCCTTTGTTATATTGCAGGTCAATTTCCGCCAGTTTTTTATTCACGCGATCTAAAAGCGCCTGATCTTTTGCGAGGCGCGAGGCGGCTTCGCTCAACACAAGGGAGCAAGTGTTGCAGATTGTTACGATCTCTAAATTTGATTTTTCGGCGATCGCCAGAGTTTTAGCGTTGATCGCGAGAGCTAAAAAATCGTCGTAATCTTGCAAATGCGCGCCGCCGCAACACGGCGCGTCCGTCATCTCTATCAATTCAATTCCAAGTTTCGCCGCCACCGCTAAAAGCGAAGTTCGCGCCTCAGGAGCGGCGCCGTGCGGAGCGCAGCCTAGAAACAGGGCGTATTTGAGATTTTCTGGAGCGGCGGCGCGCATTTTGAGCCTTTGTGAAAATTTGGCGAATTGTAGCAAAAGGGCGCGGGCTAAATCGCGAGCGGCGGAATACGCGCAAATTTTTCGCGCAAAGGATTTTTATATTCGGCAAGAGATTATCGCCCGCGATCCAGCGGCGTTTTTGATCGGCGCGATATTAAGTTTGATCGCTGCAAGATCGCAAATGAGGCGAACGCGCTAAAAATTGGAAAAGTTAGTTTGGCAAAAATCGCGCTTTTTTTAGAAAATCTGACGATAAAGAACAAGGCGCGAATACGATTTATAATAACGCAAATTTTGGTAGTGGCAAAAAGACGTTTTGATTTGTTTAAGAATTTAACGTTGCGGACTATGAAAACTAAAAAGGGCGGCGGATCAAAACCCGCCGCCAAAGCGACTTAAAATTAAAGCGGCTAAAGTTCCAAAAACAACTTTAAGCCGCCAAAACGACAGTTAAGCCAAAGTTATTGGCGATATTCTCTTCTGCCGCCGCCGTAACCGCCGCGACCGCCGCCGCCGCCAGCCTCGCGCTCGCGAGCCTCGTTAACGCGCAAATTGCGCCCGCCGAAATCTTTGCCGTCAAGCGCTTCAATCGCCTTTAACGCGCCCTCGTCATCCATCTCAACAAAACTAAAACCGCGAAAACGACCAGTCTCGCGATCCATCATCATACGAACGGACGAAACCTCGCCGTGTTTCGCGAAAACCTCGCGCAATGAGTCCTCAGTAACGCTGTAAGGCAGGTTGCCTACATAAAGTTGCTTCATTTCTTTCCTTAAACTTGGCTGAAAAGCCCAAAAATACACGCAAAAATGCGAAAAACAAGCGGTAAAACGCTTCACATAAACTAAAAACGCGCTTAAACGCTGCGCGGACGCGCTAGAAAACCCGAACCCGAAAGACTCCTTGCAGCAAAATCCGCGCACTTTACGCAAATTTAGCTTAAAGAGTTGAAAAATGCGCCTTTGGTTAAGATCGCGCAAAAAATTTGGGGTTTATGGTGGCGAAAGTTTTAGCGGAGGCGGCGAAGAAAGCCGCGACGCTTTATAGCGTCTTAAAGCACGGCGCGATCAAACTTGACGAGACGATCTGCGTTGCGGTTAGAGACGACAAAGAGACGTTTTACGCGGCGATGTGCGCGAAACTTTTGGGTTACGAGGCGAAAAGGTCGCTCTTTGCGTTGCCCGACATTCGCGCTGAATTTGGCGCGGATTTGCGCAGTTATCAAGAGGAGTTGATAAATTTAAGCGAAGTTTTAGGCGACTTTTACGCGAGCGGTAAAGAAAAACGAATAATTATCGCGCCGATCAACACGATCTCGAAGTTTTTGCCCGCGCCGAAATTATTCGACAAAACAACATTAAACTTCGGCGAAGAAATCAACATAAACGAATTAAAAGAAAAGCTGCTGAATTGGGGTTATAATTTAGTAGATGTCGCCGAGCAAAAAGGCGAAATTAGCTTTCGCGGCGAGGTTATAGATATTTTCGCTAATTCCAACGAAAAACCTATTAGAATTTTGCTTGATGAAAACCAAATAGAAAGCATTAGATATTTTGACGCGGCAACGCAAAAGAGCGAAAGAGAAGAGCTTGAAAAAATAGATATAAAACCAGCGTTATTCGCGCTGGATAAATTAGACGCGAAAACGAGTGAAAAATTAAACGATCTGATCGCGAATGATAATTCACAAGCTTTTGTAAAGGATTTTGCGGGAATCGGCTTTTGGAAACTGCGCGATCTTAACGCCGCGATCGCGGTTAATGAGATCGCGGAGATTTATTTTTTAGACGATCTGCAGGACGAATTAAATTATATTTACGAAGACGGTGAAAATTTGCCGCCAAAAGATATTTTTATAAACGCGCCGATCTTAACGAAAATTGAAACAAAATTACCGAATGACGCGATCTATAAAGCGATCGCCGTTGAAAACCCGAAAACGCTTATAGAATTTCATAAAAACAAAAATATCGCGATCGCGCTTGAATACGAAACGCAGTTAAAAGTTTATGATATTGACGCGAAAAAATATAAGTTATTTTTCACGGACGCGGCGATCTCGCTAATCGCGCCGAACGATCTCGTAGTCAGCCTAAACAAACCCGAAAAACAAAAGCGCCGCCGAGCGAATTTCCTCCTTGACGATCTCAAAAAAGGCGACTTAGTCGTCCACGAAAACTACGGCGTGGGGCGTTTCGCGGGGCTTGAACAGGTGAGACTGCTAGGCGGCGCGCGCGATTTTGCCGCGATCATCTACCAAAATGACGACAAATTGTTGCTACCCGTAGAAAATCTCTATTTAATTGACCGCTACATCGCCGAAAGCGGCTCGCCGCCCACGCTAGATAGGCTCGGCAAGGGCGGTTTCGCGCGGATCAAAGAGGGAGCGAAAGCGCGCCTTTACGAAATCGCGGGCGAAATTGTCCGCCGCGCCGCCGAGCGAGAGGTCGCCGACGCGCCCGCGATCTATATTGAACGCGAAAAAATTGAGAACTTCCAAAATAACGCGGGATTCGACTACACCGCCGACCAAGCGCGCGCCGTTGAAGAAATTTTAAGCGATCTTGAAAGCGGCAAAGTAATGGACAGATTACTCAGCGGCGATGTCGGCTTCGGCAAAACGGAGGTTGCGATGAACGCGATCTTCGCGGCGCATAACGCGGGTTTTCAAGCGGCGATGATCGCGCCTACGACTTTGCTTAGCCACCAGCACCACGAAACATTAAAAGATCGTTTCGCGCCCTTTAATATCAAGATCGCGCGGCTAGATCGCTTCACAAACGCGGCGGAAAAGCGGGCGATCGTAAGCGGGCTGAAAAGCGGCGAAATTTCAGTCGTGGTCGGCACGCACGCATTGCTTTCAGCGGAGTTTAAGAATCTCGCGCTGATGATCGTAGATGAGGAACACAAATTCGGCGTCAAGCAAAAGGAGCGGCTCAAAGATAAATCCGCCTCGCTCCATCTCCTCTCAATGTCCGCCACGCCGATTCCGCGCAGTCTTAATATGGCGCTCAGCCAAATTAAACAGATGAGCGAAATTTTGACGCCGCCCGCCGAGCGCGAAGATGTGCGCACGATCGTGCGAAATTACGATCCCAAAGCCGTTAAAGAGGCGATCTTGCGCGAGGTCAATCGCGGCGGGCAAGTTTTTTACATTTTCAACAGAATCGCGGGGATTGAGGCGAAGAAAAAAGCGATCTTAGACATTTTGCCGCCGCTTCGTATCCTCGTTCTGCACTCGCAAGTAGATGGGAATACGAGCGAAAATGAAATCCTGCGTTTCGCGCGCGGCGAATACGATCTACTGCTCTCTACCACGATCGTAGAGAGCGGGATTCACATTCCAAACGCCAACACGATAATTATTGACGGCGCGGATAGGTTCGGGATCGCGGATTTGCACCAATTGCGCGGGCGCGTGGGCAGATCGCGCAGACGGGGCTATTGCTTTTTTTTGGTGGGCGATGAGGAATCGCTCACAGAGGAGGCGAAAAAGCGGTTGCTCGCGCTAGAAAACAACTCGTATTTGGGCGGCGGCTCGGCGTTGGCGTTTCACGATTTGGAGATTAGGGGCGGCGGCAACATTTTAGGCGCGGATCAAAGCGGGCACATCAAGCAGATCGGCTATTCGCTCTACCTCAAAATGCTTGAGGACGCGCTCGCGGAGTTAAGCGGCAAGGCGGGCGAACGCCAAGCGCGCGCGAAGCCGCCGGTGGAAATTAGGCTTGCGATCAAGGCTTTCATCAGCGAGGAGCTAGTTATTGAGGAGCGTCTGCGCCTTGAACTCTACCGCCGCTTTTCGCTGGCGAAGACGACTGCGGAAGTCTATGAGATCGCGAGCGAAATTCGCGATCGTTTCGGCGAACTTGATATTTACACGCGGCAGTTCGCGGATTTAATGGCGATTAAAGTGCTTGCCTGCGAGCGCGGCGTAGTTTCGGCGCAAAATTTCGGGCAAAACATTACCCTCGCTTTCGCGGACGGGCGTAAAATTTCGCTCGCCGCGCCCAGCAAAGACGATGACGATATTATCGCGCGCGTTACGGAGGGTTTGAAAAAGTTGTAACTTTCGGCAATACTTCAAAGAATTGCCGCGATCGCGATTTTGTATATAGCGATATATCGCTATAACGACAAAAATACCCGCGCCGATCTAAGCGATAAAAAACGCGGAAAGTTTAACTCAAATACGCTAGTTTTTGCCGCCGTAATTTAGCCGCGCGAATATATTTTTCGCAACAAAAAATAAAATAAGCCGACGCCCGAAAAAAACGCATAAAGATCGCGCGCGGATCTAAGCGATAAATTTGCGTAAAAAATCCAATTTATTAGCGTTTGCGGAAATTTCGCGAATTATAGCGCGATAGCCTTTCTAATTAAAGCTATCAGAATAATTTAACAAAACGCGGCGCGTCGCCCGCAAAGAAAAAGCGGCTAAAAAGCGGCGACTCCGCCCGCGATCCGCGCGAGACGATCTTTTCAGCGCGTTCGCGAATGGCAAATTAAATCGCGTGAATTGCGCGGCTAAAAAGTCGTCTAGAGATTCGCGCTGGCGGTTTACGCGCTTTCGCCATTAAGTCGAAAAAGCAGCTGAAAATCGACCCGCTAAACGGCGTGGTAATTCGCGCGAATGTATCGCCGCCCGCTCTCACGATCGCTATTGCCGTGTAGCTAATCGCGCCAAGCCTGTTCAAGAGGGTCGCGCATCTGATATTCAGGCTGCTTTTCGGCGGCGTTAGCGGGCGGCGAAACGAGCCTTGCGCGCGGCGTTTTAGCTGGCGATCACCCGTCTTCTAATATCGTAAATATCCGTATAGCCGCTACTACTGTCTCCGCGATCGCGCTTTTGAAGCCGAAAACCTAGATTATCGCTCTTTCGCGCTAGATCACATATAAAATTGCGAATGTTAAGGCGGAGGTCATAAAGATCGCGCTGAAAAACGCGAAAGCAAAGAATGCCGCAATGTTTCTCGCGGCGCGTCGCTTGCCGCGAAAGTTCTCGGCGGCGCGGGTCAAGATCGCGGCAATCGAGATTAGCGCGAAATCTCCCAATGGTTTAAGGTTGCGCGCGCAAAAATAGTCTTTAGATCACAAGGAGCGAGAGGACGTAAATTATCAAAATTTCGGCGGCGAAAATTATTGTCGGAAGCTCAAAGTTTTTGCGGCGCGATCAGGCGCGAGCGGCTCTCATAGCGATCCTTAAACCAAAACAAAGTTTAAGCTTTGCCGCGAACGCTCTTAAATATGAACGATTGCGATCGCGTTCTTTTTGCGTTTATTTAAGAGATCGCAAGTAAAACGTAACGCAAAGCCTCTCGCGAACAAAAGCAGCGAAGATTGAGAGAAGCAAAACTCGCGCCGTTAGCGCGGAAAAACCTGCAATGACGGAAAGCGGGCTAAAAGCGCGATGAGTTATTTCACGGCTTTGAACGCCTCTTTCGCGGCTAAGATAGTTTCCGCGATCATATCGTCCGTCGTCGCGATCGAAATAAAACCTGTTTCAAATTGGCTCGGCGCGAGGTAAACTCCGCGTTTTAACATTTCGTTGTGAAATTTCGCGAATCGCGCGGTGTCGCTGGCGAGCGCGTCTTGAAAATTCCGCGCTTTTTTATCCGTAAAGAAAAATCCGAACATTGAGCCGCAAAAATCAGTCTGCAAAGCGACGCCAGCGGATCGCGCGGCTTCGGCAAACCCATTCATCAACGTTTCCGCCCGCGCCGTCAAAATATCGTAAAAATCCGCTTGCGATCCGATGATTTCAAGCGTCGCGAGTCCCGCCGCCATCGCGATCGGATTGCCGCTTAAAGTGCCCGCTTGGTAAATTTTGCCCGCAGGCGACAAGGCGTCCATTAGCGCCGCGCCGCCGCCCAAAGCCGCTGCGGGCATTCCGCCGCCGATCACTTTGCCGAAAGTTACTATGTCGGGGGTAATTTCGGCGTAAATCCCGCACGCGCCCATTTTGCCAGCGCGAAAGCCGCTCATTACTTCGTCAAAGATCAAAAGCGAGCCGTGCTGATCGCACAAATTCCGCAAACCTTTCAAAAACTCGCGATCGGCTGGCACGAAGCCCATATTCCCCGCGATCGGCTCAATGACTACGCAGGCGATTTTGCCGCCGTTTTTCGCAAAAACCGCCTCCGCGCCCGCGAGATCGTTGTAATCGCAAAGCAAAGTATGTTTCGCGAAATCCGACGGCACGCCAGGGGAACTCGGCGCGCCGAATGTCGCCGCGCCGCTGCCCGCCTCGACGAGCAAGCAATCGCTGTGTCCGTGGTAGCAACCTTTGAACTTCAAAATATCGTCGCGCCCCGTTACGCCGCGCGCGAGGCGCAGCGCGGTCATTACGGCTTCGGTGCCGGTGCTGACGAAGCGCAGCTTTTCTAGAAACGGGTAAAACTCCAAAATTTTCTTCGCCAGCGCGGTTTCAAGCAAAGTCGGCGCGCCGAAACTTAAACCTTTTTTCGCCGCCTCGCTAACCGCCCTGATCACTTTCGGATGCGCGTGCCCCGCGATTAAGGGTCCCCAGCTCTGCACGAAATCAATGTAACGTTTACCCTCCACATCATAAATATAGCCCCCCTCGCCGCGATCTATAAACGGCGGCGCCGCGCCCACGCTCTTAAACGCCCTCACAGGGCTATTCACGCCGCCCGGAAAAAGCTCTTGCGCCTCGCTAAACGCTTGAAAATTATTCATTAAAACCTCCGCAAACTCTTTTGATCAAGGTATTTTCGCTAAAATAAGCCTCAAATATAGCAAAGGAGCGTTTATGCCGCCTCTCAAAAAAAGTGTGATTGTAGCTTTTTTTACAATCTTGCTTGCGGCTAGCGCCTTTGCCGCAGATGATAACAAGTCAAAAGCGCGGATTAGAGCCGACATCGGCGCGGAGTTTTTAAATCTCAACATCGCGCCGTTCTCTACGCCCAAAACCCTCTACACACTCCACAAACCCTTGAAAGCTTTTATGGAAAAACATCTGGAAACTAATGTGGTAATTGGCAGCGCCAAAGATCACGCGACGTTTCTCAAACACTCGTTAAACGGCGACTTTCAATTGGTTTTGACGCCCGTGCATTTTGTCCCGCATTTGGCGGACGCGGGTTATAAGCCAATCGCGCGATACAAAAAGTCGCTTGATTTGATAATTGTCGTAAGCAAAAACTCCAAAGCCAATCGCCTCTCCGATTTGAAAGGCAAAAGAATAGGTCTGCCCGACTTTTTGAGCATTTATTGCATCGTGGGCGCCGACATTTTGGAGAAGCGCGAAGCGGAGTTGGGCGACTACAAATTAGTGCACCAAGCAAGCCACACCAGCGGGTTATACGCAGTTACGGAGGGGATCGTTGACGCAATGATCACGGGAACTCCTCCGCTTAGATCGTTGCCTATGGAAATTCAACAAAAACTCATTACAATTGACTTTGACAAAACGGAGCTGCCGGGTCTTTATATGATGGCTCAAACCAAACTCGGCGAAAAAGCTTTATCTGAAATCCAGTCGACGCTTTTGGCGTTCAACAACGACGTTGATGGTAAAAGCTTTATGGAGACTATGAACTACGGCGGATTTATCGCCGCGGACGAGAGAGATATTAAAGCGGGTGAAATCTACAAACCGCTTGTGCAAAAGATGCTGATAGAGGACGGAATATGATCTCCTTTTTAACGCGATCTTTTAGGCTCCGCTTACTCGTCTCTATCTTTACGATCTTGGCAATCGCGCTATTCGCCGTGAATTACAACGGATCGCGCATTATGAATAATAGTATGAACAGCAACTTTGAGGAGCAGGCAAATTCGCTTTTAATGGCTTATCTCTCGTCGCTCGTTACGCCGCTTATATCGCAAGATTATTTAAATATAAAAGAGCTTTTAGACGATTGGATGAGCGTCAGGATTGTCCAAGCTATAACTTTGAGCGATTTGCGCGACAATGTGATCGCGCACAAAGAGCAAGGCGAATTTGAAAAACACGACAGCAAACGTTACTACGCCATCACAGGCAAAATTGAGTTTGACGGCGAAACATACGGATCGCTGAAAGTCGTCTTTGACCGCGGGAGCATTGACGCCGCGAAAACCGAAGCGGACGCCGAAAATTTCGCGGTGGCGATCTTGGCGATCATTCTCTCGATCGGCGCGGCGAGCTTTTTAATTTATTATTACACCGGCGGAATTCA
The DNA here is from genome assembly GCA_031286325.1 of Helicobacteraceae bacterium. Lineage (GTDB taxonomy): Bacteria > Campylobacterota > Campylobacteria > Campylobacterales > SZUA-545 > JAIRNH01. Next base: position 15,291 of record JAITUT010000036.1, on the reverse strand, counting down.
AGATTTGATCTCGGCGAGCAACAAAGTAGCTCAAGGGGACTTAAGCGTGCGCGTCTCGCCGAAGGGCAATGACGAAATTTCATCTCTAATGGCGAACTTCAACGTAATGTTAAACAATATCCAAGGCGGCATTATGGCTCTGCGCCGCCGCGAAATGGAGTTTCGCGCGATCGCGGATTACACCTACGCTTGGGAGAATTGGTTCGACAAAGACGGCAAGATCAAATGGGTGAATCCCGCCGTGGAGAAAATTACGGGATATTCGCCCGAAGAGTGCTTAAATATGGCGGATTTCCCCTTGCCGATCGTACATCCCGGCGATATTAAAATTTTTAACCGCCACCGCCGTTTGGCGGAGAATCAAAAGAGCGGGCAGGATTTGGAGTTTCGCGTGCGCAATAAGGCGGGGCGCGATATTTGGGTCGTGATCTCGTGGCAGCCGATCTATAACAAGGACGGCGATAATTTGGGTTACAGATCGTCTATCCGCGACATTTCCGTCCAGCACGACGCGGCTGAGGAGCTAAGCTATCAAGCCGAACACGACAGTTTGACGGGGCTTAATAATCGCCGCACATTTGAGAGCCAACTTAAATTAACTCTGGATTGGGCGCAGCAAGACAAACGATCCGTTTGCGTCTTTTATATAGATTTGGATCAATTCAAAGTCGTTAATGACGTGAGCGGGCATATCGCTGGAGATCAACTGCTAATCGCGATCGCGAAGCTTTTAATGCAACACACGGCTTACGGGTTTCTGGCGCGAATGGGCGGCGATGAGTTTGCGATCCTTTACCGCGATGTGGATTATGAGGAGGCGAAGCGCCGCGCGGATTTGATCATTCAAGATATTCGCAATTATTCATTTACTTTCGCGGGGCGCGTATTCAAGATCGGCGCGTCTATCGGCGTGGTTTTCGCGCAAGGCGCGATCAACTCGCTTACGAAAATCCTGATCGCCGCGGACACCGCTTGCTACGCGGCGAAAGAGCGCGGGCGCGGAATGGTTGTATTTTATGACGAAAACGACGAGTATTTCAGAATGCGCAACGAGGAGTTTAGCTCCGTCGCGCATATCAACACCGCGCTTTCGCAAGGACGTTTTATGCTCTACTTCCAGCGCGAGCAACCCACGAAAGAGGGCGACAGGCAACACGCGGAGATTCTAATTAGAATGCGCGATCTCAGCGGCAACATTCATCCGCCGTCGCGCTTTATCACCGCCGCCGAACGTTTTAATTTAATGCCATATATTGATCGCTGGGTCATTGATAGCGTCTGCCGCCAACTCCACGAGTGGGACAATAACAATATAGAGCACGACGTATATCGTTTCGCGATCAATATCAGCGGCGCGAGCCTCTCCGACAGAGAGTTTCCCACATTCGTCGCGGAGCGGATCGCCAAATATAACATAGACCCTGATCGCCTTATCTTTGAGATCACCGAATCTTGTATGATTAGCCAGCTAAATCTGGCAATTGCGTTCGTAGAGAAGATGCACTCCTTGAACGCGTCTTTAGCGTTGGACGACTTCGGCAGCGGTTTATCCTCTTTCGCGTACTTAAAGCAATTTAAAGTTGATTACCTCAAAATTGACGGGCAATTCGTGAAAAATCTAGACAACGACAGGTCTGATCAGGCGGTTGTAGAGAGTATGATCCAGCTCGCGAACGCTTATGGCTTGAAAACTGTCGCGGAGTATGTCTGCAACGATGAAATTTACGAGATCGTAAAGAAGCTTGGCGTAAATTACGTGCAAGGCTATGCCTGCCATACGCCGGAGCCTCTCGCGAATCTGCCTCAAATTGGGCAAAAGGCGGTTCAAAATGATATTTAATTTGTTCGGTAAAAAGAAAAACGGCTCTTCGCCGAAAAAATTAAAAATTGCGCTCGCGCAAGTAACGAAAATTTTAGATTGTTTTCCGCTCCCTGTGTGTGTTACGCGCCTCGCGGACGGGACATTTGTCTATGCGAACGATCTGTATTTGCAGATTTCCGGCTTATGTATAAAAGAGCTTCTAAATTACGATAGCAAAACCATCGGCATTTGGAGGGACGAGGAGCAACGTTACGAATTCGTCGCGGAGTTAACTAAATCGCCAAACCAACACGTGCGCTTTATGCGCGGCGATATCCGAATCGGCAAAGGCGGCGGGAACTTTGATTTCTACTCCAAGATTATTGAGTGCGACGGTATTAAGATGATTATTAATTGCCACGTGGACGCTTCAAGAGAGTACGCCCACGCGTTAGCGCACGCCGACTCCGAGCGCGACTTGACCGAGCTAATTAACGCGATTGACGAGGGTTATTTCCTCTGCGATATGGAGGGCAGATTCCGCCGCGTAAATCAAGCGCTCTGCGCCGCTTTGGACTACACCAAGCAAGAGCTTTTGGATATGAAATTTGAGCAGCTTTTTCCGCCCAAAATCGGCGCGATGCAGTTTCGCGCGTCGCTTGTCCAGCTAATAGACGAGGGCTACATCGAGAGCGTTACGCACGAATTTCAAAAACGCGATAAAACCTCGTTTCAAGCAAAAGTGCGCCGATATTTACTCAAGAAAAAAAATGGCGAGCCATACGGATTCTGGGGAGTCGCAAGCAAAGTCGGCGACGCGAAATTGAGGATCACGAAACGCGGCGAGAGCCTTGTCTATCACGATCACTTAACGGAGCTGCCAAATCGCGCTTGGACATTAGAGCGCCTGCAGCGAATTATTTCTCGCGCCAGAAAGAGCGACGAGCGGCTCGTATTTTTCTATATTGACATCTCTAGTTTTGCTCGCATTAACGCCGAATACGGCAAAAATGTAGGCGATTCGCTCCTTAAAAATGTAGCGTGGCGCATTGAACGCGCCTTGCGCACCGCGGATTCTTTATCGCGCGTTGGATCGGACGAATTCTTTGTGATCCTATCGGCGCAGCCGCCCGAACAGGCGTTGATCAGCTTTCTGCGCAGGCTTATGAAGTTATTCTCGCAACCGTTTGAGCTGGGTATTAATTTAGCGAATATGGCGTTTCATATCGGCGTGGTGTTATTTCCCGACGACGCGCCTGACGGCGAATCGCTAATCGCGGAGAGCGAGAGCGCGATGATACACGCGAGGCAGACGAGCCCGGATAAGACGTCGTTTTATTTCGCTAACGAAAAACTCCACCAATGGGCGAAAGAGCGCATTTCATTAGAGGACATTTTGATTAACTCGCTGAATACCAACGCTATTTATACGCACTATCAGCCGATAATGTCGGTCAAAGAGGGCAAACCTGCTTTCGAGGCTGTTGAGGCGTTCGTGCGTTGGAATCACCCCGAATTGGGCAAGCTGCTACCGTCAAAGTTTTTGGGGATCGCAAGCGATCTAGGAATTATCTCCGACATAGATCGCAAAGTCTTTGAAAATGTGTTAAACGATCTGGATAAATGGCTCACAATCGGCTTTCAAAAGCGCGTGGCGATCAATTTGAGTTATGAGACGCTTGAAGACGTCGCGTTCCCGAGTTGGGCGGCGAAACAAGTCGCCAAGCGCAATATCGACATTCGCCTGATAAGTTTTGACGTTAATTCGCACTTGATTTTGGAGGACAAACGTATGGTGCGCCAAGCGGTGGCGCGCCTCAAAGACGAGGGTTTTGCGGTGAACGCCGATGGTTTTGGAAGCGAGATTGTAATGCTCGCGGAGCTTGCGCATTTGGGCATTACCGAAGTCAAGATCGCGCCGAAAGACTTAAAGCTCATCGCCAACAACAAATACGATATCAAGCTGCTCTCGCTCATAGACGAACGTTTGCGTATGATGAATGTGGATATGACTGTTTCGGGCATTGAGACCGAGGAGGACGAATCAATTTCGCTAGATACTGGCGCGGCTCACATCGCGGGCTATTACTACGCGCCGCCAATGGACGCCGCGGAGATCACCAAATTCGTCTGGCAAGCGCCTGAAGGCGAAAAATGACAGAAGCGCGATCGTCGCTTTCGAATGAATTTTTCACGAGCGAAGGCGAGATCAAACCTGCGGTTTGGCGCAGATCGTCTGTGGGAAAATACCTGCGCTTGATCCCGCGCAAAAAACAACTCAAAGATAGTTTTTTACACCGCAAATTAGGCGACAAATTCCTGCGCGAGGAGTATTGGCAACCGACTAGAAAAGCAATTTCGCGCGGTTTTGCGATCGGCTGTTTTTGGGCGATGATCCCGATGCCGTTTCAAATGATTCCAAGCGGACTTTTCTCGATCTTGCTCCGCGCCAATATCCCGCTCTCGCTTGCCGCCGTCTGGATTACGAACCCGATTACGCACCCGATTTTGATCGTCTTTCAGCTTTGGCTTGGCGAATGTATCTTAAACCAGCCGTCCAGCCTCTACATTTTGCAAAACGCCGATACTTTGACAGACGGCGTTATCGCGCTCATAAAACACGCGCCGCTTCCGTTGATGACGGGAGTCGCAGTCTGCGCGGTATTTTTTAGCCTAGTCGGATTTTTCGGTTCTAGGTTTTTTTACGATCTGGCGATCAAAAAAATTATTAAATCATATCAGGCAAGACAGAAAAAATGAGATGTTTTTATTTTGTTTTCACAGCATTTTTAATTAGCGGTTGCGTATTTAGAAATGAATGCGGATTTTCGTCAAAATACTATAATGATTGCGTTGAGGGTTATGACGCGCAAGGAATATATTTTAGAAAGTGCGGCAAAAACGATATTTACGACACTTGCAAAAAAGAGCCTTCGCCCCTTAATGAAGTAGAGGAGTGCATAAATTGCAATTAGACCTTAACGCGCAAAACTTGCTTGATAAGATCAACGCGCTGCTGCCTATTGTTAAAAGTGTTGAGATTGGCAATACGATCGTGATTGAAACCGCCGGCAAAGAGAATTACGAGCAGATCGCAAGAGAGTTAATGCCGTGGCGCAAAGGTCCCTTTCAAATAGACGATCTGAAAATTGATAGCGAATGGCGCAGCGATATTAAATATAATTTGATCGCGCCTGAGTTAGATATTGAAGGCAAAATCGTTTTAGATTTAGGGTGTAATAACGGATATTATTTGTTTAGAATGTTAGATAAAAATCCGCAAAAGCTGATCGGCTTTGATCCGAGCGTAAAATACTATTCGCAATTTCAATTTTTGAACAAATTTGTAAACGCGCCGATAGAGTATTTTATGAAAGGCTCGACGGATTTGTCGGAATACCTTAATTTTTTTGACGCGGTCGTGTGTTTGGGCGTGATTTACCATAGGAGCGATCCTATCGGCACTTTGCGCGCGATCGCCAAATCGCTTAAAAGCGGCGGCGAGTTGTATCTGGATTCGCTCATTATTGACGGCGAGAGCGCGTCGGAGGACGGGCTGATATTTTTCCCTAAGAACACCTACGCCAAAATGTCAAATGTCTGGTTTGTGCCGAGCCTAGACGCGCTCCATTTGTGGCTCGCGCGCACGGGTTTCAAAGATATTGAGACGATCGCCGTGCGCCGCACCGATTTGGAGGAGCAACGCAAAACCGAGTGGATTGGCGGCGAGAGTTTGAGCGATTTTCTAGACCCGTGCGACAGCGATCGCACGATCGAGGGCTACGCCGCCCCGACCCGCGCGTATTTGAAAGCAAAAAAGAAATGAGAATTGAGCGAGAAAACTTTGGCGATAACGCGGGCTTTGCTCGCGCAAGAAAAATAAAGGGCTAAAATGGCGGACGAAATAGAAGCCGAAGAAGAGTTGCCAGATGAACAAAATCAAAAGGTTGTAGAACAAGAGCATTTAGACCTCAAAGTTTATACTCTAATCAACCAAGACCTATCGGGATATGTGGAGGATATTCAGGATAGTTACGCGCGCGTGCGGCTGGTAACGACGGAGGCTATGATAGCGGATAAGCGCGAGTTGGTACATAGCGGCTTTATCTTTTCAGCGGCGAGCTTTTGCGCGGCGGCGGCGATTAACAAGCCGAACACAATTCTCGCGGTAGCGAAGTGCAACTTTTTAGCGCCCATCAAAGTTGGAGACGAGATCGTCTTTGAGGCGCGCGCGTTGCATAACGCGACCCGCAAGCGCAACGTAAGCGTTACGGGCACATTGCTCGGGCGGATTAAAGTCTTTGAGAGCGAATTTTCATTTGTGGTTACCGACAAACACCCGCTTAGCCTGACGATGCAAACGGAATGACTTCGCTAATCGGCAAAGCCGATCTTTGCGTTAAGAGGCTTTAAGAGCTCCTTGACATTTCGCGAAATTCGCCGTTTTGCTCTTTGCGGCGTTACAGTTGTTTTCTTTCGCTGCGCAACCGCGCTTTCGCAGGGGCAAAATTTGCCCGCCGCCTGATCGCGGTAATGATTCTTCTTGAATGTTTTTCTTGGGTGATTGATCGCCAGAAAAGACGTATGCCATAAAAAACATAACGCATACGATCGCGACTATAAGAAAACCGATCTTTATATTCATACTTTCACAGAGAGATTTTGACCTTTAAAAAATTCACCGCGAAGTTCCGCAGGCAACAATCCGTATCTACGCTTAAAACGCAATAGCATTGTTTCAAAAAGCATCATCTCTCTTATTACCGATTTAATAGCGCCCTTGTCTCCAACCCCTATAAACCCTCCCGCGAGCTTATCTTGCCCATTCTCGGTTTTTTCTACGCGCCCCCATACAAACAGATCGTCCGGCAGTTTCTCGACTTTGGCCATTAAAGCCGTTATTTCCTCGTCGGTTAAGTGCATAGTAATTGTGCCGTCGGGATTTTTTGTCGCGAATAAAGCTGTTTCAGGCGGATTTTGCGGATTCTTCGCGCTTGCCGCGCCAGAGGAAGCGCGCGTTTGCGGCGCGGCATAATATCCAGTAGAGGACGTAACTGACATCTGGCTCACCTGAACTCCTTTGCTTTCCTAACATCGTCAGTTAGAAAAATTTCTTTAATTTGCGGGGGTAATATACGCAAAATTCATATTTATTGTGGCGTTTTTTCGCTCTAGCGATAAGACGCAAAAGATCGCGGCGGAAATAATGAGTTTTTATTTGGGTTTCGCAACTCTCAAAGTCTTTGCGATTGCAGTTTATCACGCGCGGCAATGTAGCGAAGCAAAAAGCTAGATCGCGAAAGAATACGCGCGGACATTTCCCGTTATTGTGTAAATGCGAAGTTGAAACGTCGCGGCGCGTTTTTTATGTCAAAGTTAGTATTTACGCGCTTTGGTTGTCTATTTTCGCGACATTTAACTTCACATTTTGGGATATTTCAAAAGGCGTTTGACATATTGCGGACTAACCCGCAATTTTTTACGTAGCAAAAACCGCGCGGATCGCTTTAACGACAAAAGTTTACGCGATCGCGCCGATTTTGGCAAAAACTTCGCCCCTGATCGCGGGTTAATTATCGCGCGATCGCAAGCGGTTATTAACGCAGAGCTTTCAACACGCTCGCGCCGATGTCGGCGGGCGATTTGACCACGATCGCGCCCGCGTCTGAAAGCGCCGCCATCTTCTCCGCCGCCGTACCCGCGCCGCCTGAAATGATCGCGCCGGCGTGTCCCATTCGTTTGCCCTTTGGCGCGGTCTGCCCGGCGATAAACGCCGCTACGGGCTTTTTGATATTTTCGCGGATAAATTTAGCCGCCTGAATTTCCAGATCGCCTCCGATCTCGCCAATCAGCGCGATCGCCTCCGTTTCTGGATCGCGCTCAAACATTTCCATAAGTTCAATGTAACTAAGCCCAATTATCGGATCGCCGCCAATACCGATCGCGGTAGAGACGCCAAGCCCCGCCTCCGCGATCTGATTTGCCGCCTCATAAGTTAAAGTGCCGCTTTTGCTAATAAGCCCCACCGCGCCGCGCTTAAAAACCGCGCCGGGCATAATGCCGATCTTCGCCTCGTTCGGCGTGATAATGCCAGGGCAGTTTGGACCGATTAGCATCGCGCCGCGTTTTTTCACAAACGCCTTTGCGCGCGTCATATCCGCTACGGGCGTACCCTCCGTGATCGCCACGATAAGTTTCACACCCGCGTCCGCCGCCTCAATAATTGAATCCGCGCAGCCCGCGGGCGGCACAAAGATCAGGCTCACATCGGCGTTCGTCTCGCGCGCAGCCTCGCTCGCCGTGTTAAAAACGGGGCGATCCAAATGGCGCGATCCGCCCTTAAACGGCGTAACGCCGCCCACAATATTTGTGCCGTAAGCGATACATTGCTCGCTGTGGAAAGTGCCCTCTTTGCCCGTGAAACCGTGCACGATCACGCGCGAACTTTTGCCGACTAAAATCGCCATTTAGTTCAACTCCGCCCATTTCTTCGCGATCCTAACGGCGTTTGTCGCCGCGCCAACGCGCAAATTATCCGCCACGATCCAGAGGTGCAATACTTTAGGGTCGTATAGATCGGCGCGGATTCTTCCCACAAAAACTTCGTCTTTATCCGCCGCCGTGATCGGCATTGGGTATTTGTTTTTCTGCGGATCGTCCAAAACCACGACATCTTCGGCGTTTTTAAGCGCCTCAATCGCCTTTTTCAGATCAACTTCGCGCGAGAAACGCGCCGCGATCGCCTCGCTGTGTCCGCGCAAAACTGGAATCCTAACGCAGGTCGCGGAAACTTGCATTTTGTGGCGCAGGATTTTTTGGCTCTCATAGACCATTTTCAGCTCTTCTTTCGTAAAGCCGCTTTCGGTGAATGAATCAATGTGCGGGATCGCGTTCAGGGCGATCTTATGCGGAAATTTTTTCGGCTCTACGCGATCGTAGTCAAAGTCAAAAACCGCGCGCATTTGCGTCATTAGTTCGTCCATTGCTTTTGCGCCCGCGCCGCTGACCGCCTGATATGTCGCAATGTCGAGCCGCTCCAAGCCAAAGGCGTCGTGCAGAGGCTTCAAAGCAATCATCATTTGGATCGTAGAGCAGTTAGGGTTGGCGATAATGCCCTTGTTTTTCCAATTTTTAATGTCTTCGGGATTTACCTCAGGCACCACGAGCGGAACGGCTTCGTCCATTCTGAAATGGCTCGTGTTGTCAATCACGACCGCGCCCGCTTTAGCCGCGCTCGGCGCAAATTCCGCGCTCACCGCCCCGCCCGCGCTAAAGAGCGCGATCTCAATCTTTTCCTGCGCGAAACTATCGTGCGTGAGTTTCAGCACTTTGACCTTTTCGCCGAAAAACTCCACAGTTTTACCCGCGCTGTTTTCACTCGCGAGCGGCACGAGTCGCTCAATAGGGAACTTATGCTCCTCCAACACGCGGATCATCTCCGCGCCCACCGCGCCTGTCGCGCCCACCACCGCCACTACAAACTTTTTCGCCATTTTCTTCCTTTAATTTAATGAGTATTTGTGGGCTTTCGCCTCAAAGTTCGCCGCGCTCATTCCGAGCGCCGCCGCCGCCCTTGCGTAGTCGCCGCCGCACTCCGCGAGCGCCTGCGCTAAAAGTTCGCGCTCTAAATCCGCGACGCTCTTTTCTCCGCGTTTGCCCGCGCGCGCCTTCAAAAACAAGTCTTCGGGCAAAATCACCTCGCCGCCCACAATCGCCGCCCTTTGGCAGACGCCGATCAACTCCCTGATATTGCCGTGCCAATAGTAGCTCAGCAAATCGGCTTTGGCGGCTTCGCTAAACTTTTTGGGCGGCATATTATTCGCTTCGCAAAATGTCGCCAAAACCGCGTTCGCAATCGGCAAAATCTCCTCTTGGCGCTCGCGCAAGGGCGGAATCTCAATCTCAATTGTGTTTAGGCGGTAGTAGAGGTCTTCGCGGAAACGTTTTTCGGCGATTGAACGCTCAATATCTTGGTTGGTCGCGGCGATAAAGCGCGCGTCAATTTCAATATCTTTCGTGCTGCCCAAACGGCGGATTTTTTTCTCTTGGATCGCGCGCAAAAGTTTGGACTGTAAACCAATTGGCATCTCGGCGATCTCGTCTAAAAAAATCGTGCCGCCCTGCGCGACTTCAAATATGCCGGGTTTGTCCGCTTGAGCGTCCGTGAAAGCGCCTTTGTTGTAGCCGAATAGCTCGCTTTCTACCATAGTTTCTGGAATACTCGCCATATTGATCGGCATAAAGGGTTTCTCAGCGCGCGGCGAGTTATAGTGGATAAATCCCGCGAAAACTTCTTTGCCAACGCCGCTCTCGCCCAAAAGCAAAACGCTCGCGTCTGTTTTAGCGGTTTTAAGGGCGATCTCGCGCACTTTTTCAAGAGCCGGCGAGCTTGCGACAAAGACTTCGTATTTCGCGGCTTCGCGCGGTTTTGCGGCGATTTTTTCGGCGGCTTTGGGCGCGGCTTTAGAGAAATTTCTGATAATTTGCGCGCGATCAATCGCCTGAATTAAAGTCTCTATTTCAAAGGGCTTTTGCAAAAAGTCTTTCGCGCCGTAACGTAGAGCCTCGATCGCGTAATTGAGCGTAGCGTTCGCCGTGATCATCACTGCCTCGCAACTGATATTCGCCTTGCGTATTTCGCGCAAAAACTCCAATCCGTCCATCTGCGGCATTGTAATATCGGTGATCACGAGGTCAAAAGAGTCGTCTAATTTTTTCAGCGCGTCTTTCGCGCTCTTAAAAGAGTGCAGATCATAATCCACCCGCGCCGCCAAAGCGGTTTCGAGCGATTTTCTGAAATCGGTATCGTCATCAACTATAGCAATTTTCACGCCGCGCCCAAATTGAAATTTTTATTCAAAAAGGGTGATTTTAACCAGATCGCCTTTAACTTTCGCGGCTATTTTGGCGGCGGGGATCACAAGGCGGCTTTTAGAGCTTGTGTTTTTGCGGCGCGAATGGGCGTTGTCGCTGACGATCGCGCCGTGATAAATCAAATGCCGCACGATCTCGTCTTGGTGAATTTTAAGCAATTTTTCAGTACTAATTCCATCGGAATCTTCTGTGAAAACGTCAAATTCAGCTTTAATTTTCAGCTCGGAGAACTCTTGCATCGCGCGCGCCACGTCAAACTTTTCGCTCACGATCGTATGATCGCGCGAAAATTGACGGTAAGAGACGATGAAATACTCCTCCGCGATCAGCAAAGAGGAAAAAATTGCGAAAAACACAAGCGGCTTCATAGCGGCAAAACAGCAAAATCCGTTCCGCGCCTTTGCTTACTTATTTTTGTTTCGCGCCTTGACGCGTTGAAAGCCTCCAAGTTGCGCTATTATTGCGAATTTAATTTTGAGGCGGCAAATGGCGGATAATTTTGTGAAAGAAGCGATCAGGGGCGCGGATAATTTAAGCCTCGCGATCTCAATGGTCGCGGCGATCGCGATCGGTTTTGCGATCGGCTACGGATTGCGGGCGTTATTCGGCTACGAGTGGCTTTTGTGGCTTGGTGTGGCGTGGGGCGCGGCGGCGGCGATCCTAAATGTGGCAAAAGCGATCAGGCGGTTGCGCCGCGAGATGAAAGAGTTGGAGAATAACCCGCGCTACAAACAGTACGCGAAACCTGCGCCGCAAGACGACGATGACGAGGACAATTGATCTACATTCATATCCCATTTTGCGAGCACAAATGCCCGTATTGCGCGTTTAATTCGACGGCGGGCGGCGGGGATTACGCGCGGTATTTCGCCGCGCTTATCACGCAATTTCACCACGATCGGGCTCGTTACCAACGCGAAAAATTTAATTCGGTTTACATTGGCGGCGGTACGCCGAGTTTTGTCCCCGCGAAATTTTACGAGCCGCTTTTTGAGGCGATCGCGCCGTTTTTGGCGGCGGGCGCGGAAATTACGATCGAGGCGAATCCTAATTCGCTTTCGTTTGAGTGGGCGCGCGCGCTAAACGGCTTCGGCGCGAATAGAATCAGTATTGGCGTTCAGAGTTTCAGCGATGAAAAGTTGCGAATTTTAGGGCGGATTCACACGGCAAATCAGGCGCAAAACGCGCTTGAAACGGCGGTCAAAGCAGGATTTAATGAAATCAGCGCGGATTTTATCTACGGCGCGCGCAATGATAATTTGCGCTCTCTAACAGACGAGGTCAAACGCGCGAAAAATTGCGGCGCGACGCACATTAGCGCGTATCGTCTAACTGCCGATAAAGGCGCGGCGTGGAACGAAAGCGACTTTGCCGCCGCGATCGGCGAGGCGGATTACGAGCTAGATTTCGCGGCGGCGATCGCCTCAATAGGCTTTCCGCGCTACGAGGTCTCAAATTACGGGCGAAACCCTTCGCGGCACAACTTAGGTTATTGGCTAGGCAATGATTATCTAGGGCTCGGCGCGGGCGCGGCTGGGACGATGAAGTTGCCAGAAAATTTTGCTTTTAATCATTCCGCGCTTTACGCGAAATCTCATAAAGAGGAGATCGCGCCTCAAGTTAGAAATCTTCCAAATCGCAACGACGAAAAAAACGCTTGGTTGCAAACTGGTGAAATTTGGGAACGTTACGAGCCTGTAAAATCCGCGTCGGAATATCTCAAAAATCCGCTTGAACGCGAGGTTTTGATCGTAGATCGCGCCGCGTTTAACGCCGAGAGAGTAATGCTAATGTTGCGCGCAAACGATGGGTTAGGCGAAGAAATTCTAAACGATCGCCAAAAAAAACGCGCCGCAATTTTAATCGCCGAAGGAGTTTTGAGCCGCCGCGAAATTAACGGCAAAACTCGTCTAATCAATAACGATCTATTTCTGGCGGACGAAATTTATCTATTTCTAAACGGCTAAAAGCGATCGCGATAAAATTCACATTGCGGATAAAGACCCGCGATCTCTTAAACTTGATAACCTTAAATGACGAGAAAAAGGAGACGCTTTGATCGTAACATTCCAAAACAAAACCCCCAAAATCGCTAAAAGAGTCTTTATCGCGCCCAGCGCGGATTTAATCGGCGATCTTGAAATCGGCGAGGATTCCTCCGTGTGGTTTGGCGCGGTAATCAGAGCGGACGTGAATTTTGCGCGAATCGGGCGGCGCGTGAGCGTGCAAGACGGAACGGTAATCCACGTAACGCACGCGGGCGAAAATAACGCGGGATTTCCTACGATCGTGGGCGATAATGTAACGATTGGACACCGCGTAGTTTTGCACGGCTGCGAGATCGCGAACGCTTGTTTAATCGGAATGGGCGCGATAATTTTAGACGGCGCTAAAATCGGCGCGGAGTCAATTGTGGGCGCGGGCGCGTTAGTTACGCAGGGCAAAGTTTTTCCGCCGCGATCCTTAATTTTAGGATCGCCGGCGAAAGTAGTTAGAAGCCTCAACGATAGCGAAGTAGCGGAGCTTTACGCGTCCGCCGATCGTTATGTGAGTTTCAAAAACCTCTATTAGGCTTTTTTGCGGCGCGCGCGAACTCTTACAATGTACAAAATTATCGCCGCGTCAACTGCGATAAAGATCACCGCCAAAACAATAAACGCGATGTAAAGCGGGTTTTCCGTCCAAGGGTTGTAAAGCGGGAAATCCGCGAAATTAGCCTCGTAAGCCGCGCCCGCCACGCCGCTTGGAGAGATATTCGACGCCTTGCCCGCCTCAACTTCCACCGTGTTGCCGCTCGAGCCTTTTACGTTAATTGTGCCGCTCGCGCACATTATTTTATCGCCCGTCGATCCGATTATCCCGTGAATTGTCGTGCCGCGAACGCCAATTGTCGCGGTAGACGTTCTGAGCGAAAAGTTCTGCGGCGCGATCTTGCCGATTTTGCCTGTAACTACTTTGAAAGCGCCTTTTGTGAATGAAAGATCAGCTTTTTGATTTTCGCCTTCAGCTACAAAGTCGCGCACATTCACAGACGAATTAGCGCCGATTGTAACCTCCGTGCCGTCCGCAAAACGCGCGACAAGGCGCGAATTTTTGTCGGTCTCGATCGTATCAATCGTCCTAATTTGCTCGCCTATTTTAGGCTGTACCCACTCCCCTTTGCGTTTGATTACGGCGTCGCCCGTAACGCTCATAACCTCCCCCACTTTGCTATCCCCGCTATCCGCGTATGCGAACGCCGCTAGCAAGAGCGTCGCGCAAATTACTCTCTTCAACATATTCTCCTCCTTAAAAATTTATAAGGCTAGATTATAACCTAATTTCATTTAAATATAGCGTTTCATAAAACTATCTTATCTTAAATAAATATAAACCTTGTTATAATAACGCCGATTTAGACAAAAAAGCGCTTGATCGCGCAAACTAAAGGAGCAGATGTGTTTTACAAACTGAGTATCAAAGCGAGGCTTTTCCTACTGACAGCGATTAGTCTTTTATCGCTTGGCGCCGTCGCTTACGTGCTTATGAGCGCCCTCTCTGTATCCCGCCACTATACTGAGATAATGTTCAAGGAAGCTTCAGAACCCGCTATTTATTTAGGCGGCGCGCACGGCACAATCGGCAAAATTTTAGCCGATCTTATTCTGGCGCAACAACACGCTCCCAACAGCGAACATGCCTCTTTGCACCACGACCACCCGATAGAGGCTCACTTTGAAAGCGCTGAAATGTGGAAAAAGGCGTTTGAGGATAACTTTAGTAAGGCGAAAGCCCTCTTAACAAGAGAAGATGAAAAAAAGCGCGCCGATCGCCTGCAAGAGCTTTACAACAAATTCCTTGTAGATGTATATCAGCCCGTAACGCAAGAGCTTCGAGTTAAAAATGGCAAATACGACACAGATGTTATGGCTTTGATTATAGGAAACTTTATGACTATCGCCAAGCCGCTGGAAGAGGGTATGAAAGAACTTTTGGATATGCAAGCCAAAGTCGCCGCGAAGGATTATGACGATAGCGAAGAGCTTTACAGTAGACACAAAAGAATTATCGCGCTCGAGATCGGCGTGATTTTGGCGATTTTGCTCGCGCTCACAATAGCGATCGAATATAGCATTATTAAGCCTATGAATCACCTCTCAAACGCAATGCGTATGATCGTGCAGACCAACGACTTTACCGGGCGCATTGACGCGCAAGGGCGCGACGAGACCGCACAGGCGGCTCAAAGCTTTAACCAGCTTTTAGAGGCTCTGCAAACGACATTCAAAGACCTGCACGGATTCGTTACGCAATTTGATCGCGCCAGCGAGGAGCTAGCCGCGCTTAGCGACAAAGTCGCGAAAGCCTCTACGAATACTAGCGACAGCAGCTCCGATATGGCGGCGAGCGTTGAAGAGATGACGGCGTCGATCGCCACAGTCGGAGAAAACGCGAGAGAAACCAATAAAAACGCGGAAGTTTCAATGAGCCTTTCCGTTAGCGGCAGCGAGATCGTCCATAAGACGATCGCGGAGATGCAAAAAATGTCCCAAGCCGTTGAAAGCTCCAGCGAGACGATCGGCGAGCTTGGCAAACAAAGCGAACAGATCAGCGGGATCGTGCAGACAATTAAAGAC
>JAITUT010000059.1 GCA_031286325.1 Helicobacteraceae bacterium | reverse complement strand
TACGATTTAGGAAGCCCATGTTAACTCCTTGTTTGAATTTGATGTATGGTATCAAGACAAGTTTTAATAAATCTGATTTAACAAAAATAAATATATTATGTAAAGTATTGGAATAATGGGTTGGTTTAAGGTTGGGAGGAAACAGCGGCGTAAGGTATGATGTAAAACGGTGGGTTAAGGGGCGGTTTCCATAGGAAAGGCGAAACGGCTCTAAGCGCCTATCAAGTTCGCCCTGACCAACGCGAGAGACAAAAAATTTCACCGTTTAACAAAATTTTTATTTGTTGGTTTATTAAACTCACATAAGTTTCACATTAAAGGGTTAAATTTCCATATCTTTTTACAAGGAGTTTGGTATGAAACGGGTTTTAATTTCGGCGGCGCTGGCAATGGCGCTTTCAAGCGCGGCTTTCGCGGCGGGAGAACAAGGGCAATGCCCTAACGGCGGCGTTTGCGCGGGTCAAGAGCAGTGCGTAGGCGGCAAATCGCGCGCGGAAAACGGCTGGGGAAACTGGGGCAACAAAGATTCCAAAGGGCGCTCTAGCAAAGACGCGCGCAAAAGAATGCACAAAATGTTCGCGGGGCTTGATCTCACAAAAGATCAAAGCGAAAAGTTGGCGAAAATCCACGAAAAACACTTTGTAGGCGGAATGTTTCAAGATGAAAACCCGCTTGAAAAGGCGTTTGCGGGCGATAAATTCGATCGCTCGGCGTTTGTGAACGCAATGAACGCGAACAGCGCGCAAACGATCAACAAGCAGGCGGACTTTTTCGCCGAAGTTTTTGATGTTTTGACGCCTGAGCAACGCGCGGCGTGGCTCAAAAATATGCGCGAAATGCGCAGCAACTTTATGGGCGGCGGCAAGAAAAAATAGCCGCTTTTCTTTCGCCTTTTCTCACCCGCGATCTCTGCGGGTGAGCAAACTCCGCAATCTCGCTATGAAAATCGCGTTAATTTTTGTGTTTTCAAAGTTAGCAAATTAACGCGCTAAAACATAGCGCCAGCTTTTCGCAAAAACTGCCGCCATAAAAATTCCAAGCAACGCGAAATCCGCGAAAATGAATGGTGATTTCTTTGACCTCGCGATCAAAGCGCAATCAAACTGCCTGAAAAATCTACAAAAACTTCGCGCCGCGCGGCGAGGCTTAGAGAACTTCCCCATTGAGGCTGATCGTTACGGCGCGGCACGGAATATCTTTGCCGCTTCTTCGCGCCGCTTCCAGCGCCGCTTCTACGATCCCGCCGCAACAAGGGACTTCCATTCGCGCGATCGTTACGTTTTTAATTTCGTTCCCGCTCAAAATCGCGGCGAGTTTTTCGGCGTAATTGCCCGAGTCCAATTTGGGACAGCCGATCAAAGTCGTTTTGCCGCTCATAAAGTCGGCGTGAAAGTTCGCGCTCGCGTAAGCGCAACAATCCGCTGCGATCAAAAGTTCCGCGCCGTCAAAATAAGCGGCTTTCCGCGGCGCTAGTTTAATTTGCACGGGCCACTGCGCGAGCTTTGATCGCGATCTCGCCGCGGAATTTACGGCGGTTTGGATCGTAGCTCCGCGTGGCTTCTCTTTTAGCGATCTTGAATGTGAGCTAGGACAGCCGCGCGCTAAAAGCTCCGTCTGCGGCTCGGCGGATTTTTTCGCCAAATGCGCTCGCGCGGCTTCTTCGTCAAACTCCGCCGTCTCGCGCTCCTCAAACGAGATAGCGGCGGTCGGGCAAACGCAGAGGCAATCGCCGAGCCCGTCGCAATAGTCGTCGCGCGTGAGTTTCGCCTTGCCGCCTCTGATCGTTATCGCGCTCTCGCGGCACACATTCGCGCACAGAGCGCAGCCGTCGCATAAATTTTCATCAATTTTAATGATTTTACGAAGCATTTTATATCCAAATTGCCTTGAAATTAAAGCGGCGATTGTAGCAAAACCCTCTATGGATCGCGCTTAATTTTCAGGGCGCAAACTTATTAAAATAATATGTAAGTTTATTTATAATATAAATTCTCATTTTATTCAAAGGAAGTAAAAATGCAAGTAAAATCGTTAGTCGGGTTCGCGCTTTGCGCCGCGATCTTGTTGCCGAATGCCGCAATGGCGCACTTCGGCGTGGTCAAAACCGACAAATCCGTGATCGCGGAGCAAAAAGACGCCCAGCTTAACATCACCTTTGAATTTACGCACCCATTTGAGCAAACGCGAATGGATTTGGTCAAGCCCGAAGAGGCGGGCTACGCGCTAAACGGCAAGAAATTTTCGCTACTCAATTCGCTCAAAGCGGAGGGCAAAAAAGGCGAAGGCTACTTCACGGCGGCGCACAAGATCAAGGAGACGGGCGTCTATCAATTTTATATGAACCCCGCGCCGTACTTTGAGCAGGCGGAGGGCAAGTTTATCCGCCACCAAACGAAAACGATCGTGGAGGCGTTCGGCGCGGGCGAGGGCTGGGATCAGCCTATCGGCTTGAAAGCTGAGATCGTGCCGCTCGCGAAGCCTTACGGCGTACTTAGCGGCGGGCTATTTTCAGGTCAAGTTCTCTACAAGGGCAAACCCGCGCCGAATGTGATCGTAGAGATTGAGTATTACAACGAAAAATCGCGCCTCAAAGCGCCGAATGACGCGTTTGTAACGTTGGAAGTCAAAACAGACGCGAACGGCGTCTTTCACGCGGCTTTGCCGTTAGAGGGCTGGTGGGGTTTCGCCGCGCTGATTGACGATGACGAGCAAGTTACGCGCGAGGGCAAAAAATACCCTGTGGAGCTCGGCGCCATTTTGTGGCTGAAAACGGAGAGTTATAAGAAATAACGTTTAATCTCGCGGGAGTTGAAATGCCGCGAGAGTTTTTGGTTTGCGCGATTATGATTTTACGCTAAACGAAAGCGCGCGTTGCAATTTCACGCCGATAGCGAACGTTTTCCAAGCGGCGGGAGAATTTTGCGATCACCGTGATTTTTCATACGCGATCGTAATTGCGATCTTCTGCGATCGCGAAACACAAACCATAAACAATCCCGCCATAAAAGTTTCCCGTTTACGATTGCCTGTATTTGAAATATCGCAAGTCTTGCGGCGATAAAGCCGCGCGGCATTTAAGACAGGCGAAAATCACGGCTTTTGCCGCGTTAAAGATCGCGAGTTGTAGCGAGAGGGATAAAAGTTTGCGCCGTTATCGCTAAGAAGCCCGCAATGACGACAAAGTCAACCGCTATTTTCGAGAAATTCCAAAGAGACGTTCTTTGATCGCAAAGATGAGTTTTGTTACTCCGCGAAGTTAGACGATCGGGAGCTTTGCTTCCGCGAGAAGTAATTATAATTGCGAAACCCGAATTTCGAGAAATTCCAAAGAGGCGTTCTTTGATCGCAAAGGCGAGTTTTGTCCCTCCGCGAAGTTAGACGATCGGGAGCTTTGCTTCCGCGAGAAGTAATTATAATTGCGAAACGCGAACAAAAACTTATTATTCCCGTTGCGGAGGCGAGGGTTGCAATAGAAACGCTTTGCGTTTCGCAGAGAACTCCTGAGGCGCAATCTCGATCGCAACGATGATTTACGGATTGCGGCGTTCGCCGCGCTTTGCGATTCTCCATTCGCCGCAATAACGATCGCGCGACTTAATCGCAATTTATCTTGAAACCGTTATCCCAAGTTTTTAACTCATCTTTCGTGAAAGGCGCTTTTTCGCCGTTCGCTTTATAGCAAAGGCCGCTTATCGCCTTATTATTTTTGTATGTAAATACGCTGAAAATTTTGCCGTTTTCCCTAAAACGTTTCATTTCGCCCTCTCTTGAGCCGTCTTTGTACGCGACCTCCGCGTTTAACTTGCCGTCCTCGTAATAAGTTTTGGCAATCCCATCCTCGACATCGTTTTTATATGGTATTTCCTCGTTAAGTTTGCCGCTCTTGTAATAAAGTTTGACAATCCCGTCTCTGACATCGTTTTTGTACGCGACCTCGCTCATTAACTTGCCGTTCTCGTAATAAGTTTTGGCAGTCCCATCCACGGCGCCGTTTTTAATTGGCATTTCCTCTTTAAGTTTCCCATTTTCGTAATAATTTTTGACAATCCCGTCCGGAATACCGTTTTTGTATGGCGCTTCCTCTCTAAGTATGCCGCTCTCGTAGAAAGACTTTACAACCCCTTCTAATTCACCGTTTTTGAATGGCGTCTCGGCTTCTAACACGCCCGATTTGTAATATACCCTTGCGCCGATTGCCTCGCCGTCAATACAGAGCGTTCCGATCTTCCTGCCGTCTTTGAGTGATTTTTGCGCCTCCGCTTTGCCTGGGAGCAAATTACCGTCCATATCCATACACTTGCCCTTGTCATCAATACGCGCCGTTTTCTCCAATTTATAAACTTTGTAATCCGCATTCGCGCCTTGGCAAATAGTTACCAGCAAAATCGCGATCAAAACCCTTTTCATCTTGCTTCTTTCTTCCATTGCTAAAAAATCGCGCGAAATTTAGCGAAATTTGCTTAGATTACTATTTATTGCTTTTGCGCCTCAAGGTAGCGATTCGCGTCGGTAAAAACATTCATTTCGCCGCGCGCGGCAAGGATCATTTCTACAACCTCGCGGATAGCCCCGCGCCCGCCGATATTTTTCAGCGCGAATGTCGCGCGGGATTTAATGTAATCCGCCGCGTCCGATACCGCGCAGGAAAATCCGCACGCCGCGAACGCCGCCAAATCCGGCGTGTCGTCGCCGACGAAGATCGTCTCTTCGCGCGTTACTCCCGCCTCGCGAAAGGCTTCCGCGCACGCCGCGCCCTTGTCTTTCACGCCGAATTTTGCGATCGTGATCTTTAGATCGGCAAGCCGTTTGCGTAGCGACGGGGAATCGCGCCCAGTAATCACGCCCGCTTTGAAGCCCAGCTTTTGCCAGAGCTCAATCGCCAAACCGTCGCGCACCGAAAAGCCTTTCAAAGCCTCGCCGCCCTCGTCGTAAAGCAATGTCGCGGGCGATAAAACGCCGTCAATATCAAACAAAATCAACTTAACATTAGGTAACGGATCGCCCGATTTTTTGCCGAGCAGAAAGTCGTTCGCCCGCGCCAAATCGCTTGGGGTATCCACCGCGATACCGCTTTCCGCGGCGCGGCGCGCGTAGATCGCAAACCCCGCCTGCAAATAGCGCAACTGCTCTAACTTTTCCGCCGCCTCCAAAGGCGACGCCGCGAGGCTTGGGTAAGCCAAAAGCGCGGCGCGGCGGTATGCGTAGAGTCCGATGTGTTTGCGGTAAATTACCTCGCCGCCGTCTCTGTTAAAGGGAATCATCGCGCGGCTGAAATATAACGCCCGCGAATCTTCCGCGATCACGATCTTGACGGCGTTCGGGTTCGCCGCCTCGCAAGCGGAAATTTCGCAAAAAAGCGTGGCGATCTGCGCTCTCTTTTCTTTTAGCAAAACTTCAATCGCCGCGTCAATCGAAGCGGGATAAATAAAGGGTTCGTCTCCTTGCACATTCACAAAAATCTCGTAGTCTTTGCCGATACTTTTGGCGATCTCAACAATGCGCTCCGTGCCGTTGGCGCAATTTTCGCTCGTCATCATCGCGAAACCGCCGAAGCGCGTAACTTCGTCAAAAATTCGTTTGTCGTCCGTAGCCACGATTACGCGATCGGCGAGGCTGGATTTTGACGCTTGCAGCCACGCGCGCTCAATCATCGTTTTGTCGCCGATCAACGCGAGCGGTTTAGCCGGAAAGCGCGTGGAGGCGTAACGCGCTGGAATTACGATAGCGGTTTTCATCAGCGACCTTTGATTTTTCGCGAATTATATGTAGTTTATGCTATAAAATCGTTTTTTTATAATTCGATATGAGTTTTTAAGGATTCGGCATTAAAACCACTCTCTACTTATGCGCGATCTTGGCGCTCAGGTTTTTCGGGCTTTTTCTCGTAATGCCCATTTTGGCGATTGAGGCGATCTCAATGCCGGGCGGCACGCCGATTTTGGCGGGGCTCGCGGTGGGCGGCTACGCGCTCACGCAGACAATTTTGCAATATCCTTTCGGCGCGCTCAGCGATCGCGTAGGGCGCAAGGCGATGATCGCGGTCGGAATGAGTATCTTCGCGATCGGATCAATAATTTGCGCTTTCGCGGATAGCGCGTGGGCTTTGATTATCGGACGTTTTGTGCAGGGCGCGGGCGCGGTGAGCGCGGTAATTACAGCCACGATCGGCGATCTCACGCCTGAGGAAAAACGTTCGAAAGCAATGGCTTTAATGGGAATGTCAATCGCCGTGTCATTCATAGTCGCGTTCGTGGCGGGACCGATCGCGGGCGGTTATTACGGGATCAAAGCGCTCTTTTTAACAAGCGCGATCTTAGTCGCGCCAGCGCTTTTAATCTTGTTTTTTCTTGTCCCAACGCCGCCTAAAATCACGCCGCTTGATCCGATCGAGGGGTCGCGCTTAAAGCGCGTTTTCGCCGATAAAAACCTCGCCAAACTAAATTTCGCGATGTTTTTGCATAGTTTCATTATGACGGGATCGTATTACTTAATTCCTGTCGTTTTGACGCGCCGCTACGATTTCGCGCGCGAGGAGTTATGGAAAGTCTATATCCCCGCGCTCCTTTGCGGCATTTTAGCGATGGGCTTGGGCGCGATGTTCGGCGAAAAGAAGAACGCCGTAAAAAGCGTGATGATCTTCGGAATTACGCTTTTGATCGGCGTCTTTGCGGCGATCGCGTTAATCCCTCTTAAAACCGCGTTTATCGCGGCGGTGATTTGGCTATTTGTCGGCATAAATTCGCTCGAACCCTTAATGCAATCCTCCGCGACCAAATTCGCGCGCGCCGATCTGCGCGGCTCGGCTCTGGGAATTTTCAACGCTTTTCAATTCGCGGGCGTATTTTTCGGCGGCTTGACGATCGGGCACTTTTACGGGTTTTTCGGATTAGACGCCGCCGCGCTTTTGCTGCTCGTTTGCGCCGTTTTATGGCTAATGATTACTTTGCGGCTGGATAACCCGCGCCGCACGGCGGTTTTCGCTCCCGAATTCGCGGTGAAAAGCGCCGCTGAAATTGAGGCGATCGCGGGGGTAATTGAATGTTACCGCAAAGAAAAACTTTATATTCGTTATGATCCGTTGATCGTTTCGGAAAAAGATGTGATAATAGCCTGTAAGCAGCTTATCTCGCGCGAAAAGCAGCCTGTAAATCCAGCTGGCGGCTGTGAGAAGTTAAAAAGGAGCAGATAATGACGATAGACGATCAGTTGCTTGATCGCTTGGAACGCTTAAGCCAACTTAAAATCGCCCCTGAAAAACGCGGCGAAATGGGGCGGCATTTGAGCGATATTTTGAGTTTCGTCGAGAAGTTAAACGAGCTTGATACCTCGCATATTGACGAAATTTCAAGCGCGATCGGAGGCAACGCGAGGTTGCGCGAGGATATTCCGATAGAAAACAAAGAAGTTTTTGAGGAGTTAATCAAACGCGCGCCCAAAGCGGGCGAGCGTTCTTTTATCGTACCAAGAGTGGTAGGTTAGAGATAGTAATATACGTTTTAAATTTTTCGCAAGAACGCAAATTCTCGCGAGGAAACAAAAAGCTATAATTCCGCCATTTATGGGGAGTGAAATTTGCGGGGCGGAGACCAAAAGCAAATTTCAGAGGTTTCTAAAGGCAACGCTTTTGATCGCGGCGGAAACTAAAGTTTCCGCAAGAAATTAAAACAAGGAGGCTCTCAGATGGAACTCGCGGATTTAACGCTAGATCAGTTAATGAAGACCGTGCTCGCGCACAAGGGAAGCGATTTGCACCTAATTCAAAACGTCGAGCCGCAAGTGCGGATTTACGGCAAAATGACGCCGCTCGATTTGCCCAAACTTGACGCCAACACGATTCAGACGCTCTGCTACGCGATCCTCACGGATTCGCAGAAGAAAGCGTTTGAGGAGCAAAAAGAGATTGACTTCGCTATGGAGTTTCCAAAAATCGGACGTTTCCGCGTGAATTACTATTGGGAGCGCGGCGCGATGGCGGCGGCATTCCGCACGATTCCCGAAAAAATTCCGACAATGGACGAACTCAACCTCCCGGTGATGCTTAAAGATGTCCTCAAACGACACAAAGGCTTAATTCTCGTTACCGGTCCGACAGGAAGCGGCAAAACGACTACTTTGGCGGCGTTGATGAACGAGCTAAACTCGACCGAGAGCGGGCACATTTTGACGATTGAAGACCCCGTGGAATTCACCCACCCGCACCAAAAGTGCATCGTAAGCCACCGTACGGTGGGCGTAGATACGCATTCGTTCGCGAACGCCCTGAAACGTTCAATGCGCCAAGACCCCGACTTCGTAATGGTCGGCGAGATGCGCGATGTGGAGACGATCCGCACCGCGCTCACCGCCGCCGAAACAGGACACCTCGTTTTGGGTACACTGCACACGAACTCCGCGCCGCAGACGATCAGCAGGATTATCAATGTCTTCCCTACCGACGAGCAGGCTTTGGTGCGCACACAGCTCTCAATGGGTCTTTCGTGCGTGGTCTCGCAGGTTTTGATCCCGCGCATAAACGGCGAAGGGCGCAAGGCGATCTTTGAGATTATGACGAATATGCCGGCGATCTCAAACCTAATCCGCGACGATAAACTGCACCAAATTTACTCCACAATGCAGATCGGTCAAGGGCAAACAAAGATGCAGACGCAGACGCAAGAGCTTTTAAAAGCTTTCCGCGCCGGCGATATCAGCCGCGAAAACGCGCTGAGATACTCCGCAAACCAAGACGAGATGAAAAAGCAGCTCGGCGTGGGCGATATGTAATTAAGCGATCTTTAATAGCTGGGTTTGCGCGATCCGCGATCCGCAAACCCGCGATCAATAGGCGCGTTTATTAAACGCGCCTTTGCCATTCGCCAAAATCACAACAATCATTATCTGTCATTAGACTTTTCAAGAAACCCCTATTTCCGCCATTCCGTAAGTTAAAATCTCGTATTTAAGAGATTGCGAAATTACCCGCAATAACGATCGCGCTACTCACTCGCAATTTATCTTGGATCTGGCGCGCCAATCTTCTAACTCAACTTTGGTGAGAGGCGTTTTTTCACCGTTCGCTTTATAGCAAACGCCGCTTACTAGTTTGTCATTTTTGTATGTAAATACGCCCCAAATTTCGCCGTTTTCCCTGAAAACTTTCGTTTCGCCCTCTTGCGCGCCGTTTTTATACATAATCTTTCGCTCTAACTCGCCGTTCTCGTAGAAAAATTTCGCGAGCCTTTCACGTTTGCCGTTTTTGTATTGAATTTCTCCTTTAAGTTTGCCATCCTCGTAATAAGTTTTGACAATCCCGTCCCTGACGCCGTTTTTGAATGGTCGTTCTTGTTCAAGCTCGCCGCTTTCGTAGAAAATCTTCGCGATCCCTTCGGCTTTGTCATTTTTGTATGGCGTTTCCTGCGCAAGTTTGCCGCTCTCGTAGAAAGACCTCCAGACCCCTTCAAGTTTACCGTTTTTGTATGGCGACTCCAACGCAAGCTTGCCGCTCCTGTAGAAACGTTTCGCGACTCCTTCGGCTTTACCGTTTTTTAATGGTTTGGCGTAATCTAGCCCGCCTCTCTCGTCGTAGCCGCGTTCTTCTATTGCTTTACCGTCAATACAAAGCGTTGCGATCGTCGTGTTGTCTTCGCGCGGTTTTTGTAGCTCCGCTTTGCCGGAGAGTAAATTGCCTTTCATATCCATACATTTTTTGCCATTATCAAGACGCGCCGTTTCTCCCAAAACATAAACCTTGTAATCGGTATCCGCGCCTTGGCAAATAGTCGCCAGCAAAATAGCGATCAAAACCCTTTTCATCTTACTTCCTTTTTCCATTGCTAAAAAATCGCGTGAAATTTAGCGAAATTCGCTTAAAACGTTTTTGCGCGGCGATTAAGAGTTACGAAGTTTAAGCTGAAGCCTTATGCTCCCGTCGCGCTCGCGATCATATGTAATACGAAGCGATTTTCGTGGGTTTCCAAAGGGCGATCGCCCTTTGCTCGCCTGCGAAGTAAAAAAATAACTAAAAAATGGCATAAAATTTGCTGGGTGTTCTGTTAAATAAAAGGACGCCAAAATGAAAAAATTATCGCTTTTCGCCCTTGCGATTACGCTGATCGCGCTCATAGCCGCGCCGCAAATCCGCGCCGAAAACGCCTACCAATTGCCCCTCAAAAAAGGAGTTTGGCACTTAATCGGCGTGAACGGCTTTCACCGCTACTCGCTTAAAACTAACTTTGACAAAACTAGCGCGCAAGGCTACGTCACCACTTTCACCTATGGTGGCGCGAGCGGCAAAGACGCGGACGGATCGCTTACGATCAACGCCGAAAACAACCTAGCGTACGCGCAAATTAACTACGAAAAATTAGACAAAAACAGTGCCAAAGCGATGCTCACGATGTTTATCGCGAGCCGCGGCGAGGGCTACGCATCGGACGTTGAAGTGCGCTTTCAGGAAAACTACGCGGGCAAAGAATTTGAGTTAATGTTCGGCGGCGCGAGCGGCGCCAGCCCCATATATCGCGGCATTTTCTCGCCCAAATACACGCGCGCTTCTCCAGCGGTTTTAGAGCTAGCGGTAGCAAGCGGCAACGGCGCGGCGGCGATTCGCGACATCGTGGATATGAACCTCGACGACAATAATGTTTCGTTGCTTGACTACTTCAATCTCGCCGCGGAGTCGCTGAACGCCACAGGGAACAGCGGCAAAGTTACCGGCGGCCGCCAAAAAATGGTGCAGTCAAACGGTGAGCGCATAACAATCTATGAATACGACCACGCGAACATATTGTGGAAAATTTTTCAAAGCGATCGCCCCGATATTGGCGATTCGAAGAACGATTTTACGGAGCTAAAAAAAGGCGTGGCGTATTGGGTCAGAATCGACCACAACCGCGCGAGCGAAGCCGGGTTAATTCTGGGCAGAAGCGAAATTAAAGCGGCTGATTACCCAGCGCTCGTCTCGCAGAAAAACAACTGGTTGCAAAATCGCAAAGCGGGCGATTGGAATATGCTATCTTTCAATGACGGCTATTTGCGCCATACGCCAAGCGCGGTCTTTGTACCCGTAGCCGAATTCGCGAACGGCGTGATTTTGCGCGATAATTTTATGCGCGATTCAATCCTGATCCGCCCCGCGACTTACACGGCGCAGGCGGCGGCGAAAGAGATTAACCGCCAAGCGCAATACTGGAACTCCGTCGGCCGCGCGAATTGGAAAATCCGCGCCTATCCCGCGCAAAATCCCGCGAGCGGAGTTGTGATCATCAGCGACGAAGACTTTCTGATCGCCACGCAAAATACTATCTCCTCAATCGCGGGCAACCAGCTCTTAATCCCGCTTGACGCAAACTTCTCCGGATCGCGCGCGGACGAGCATTTATTGGCGTTTGAGTTAAATTCCTATTTATTCGGCAACACGCCGCCCATCCAAAAAAACGGCGCGATCCAAGTTGGTTTCACGGGTGAAAGCGCGTTTTTCACGATAGATTTGAGCGCGGCGGCGGACTATGACGCCGCAAGAGCCGCGATCAAAAATTCTTTTGACGCCGTGAATGACGGCGTGAAGCGGAGCGTTACGCTAATTGACGCGGACTTTAACGGCGCGTATGAAACATTGTTGATCGCCGCGAGCAAGCGATTTCACGCGCGGGACGCGACATTCGCGCGAGTCTTTGACTACGAGAACGGCGGCGCGATCGGCGAATTTGTCGTGGAGGCGGCGACGGAGCGCAAAATAAATTATCAATCAACTTACGCCGCCACGATCGCGGCGATCAACGCCGAGAGTGGTATCACAGGCGCGATCGCCTACGACATTAACGGCTCGCGCTTCGCGCTTTCAGCGATCGGCGCGCGCAACTTAAAAATCCGCGAGGAGTTCGGCAAAACGCGATTTTTCGGCGCGGATACATTCGCCGAAAGCAGCGGCGCGGCTCGCGGCGCGATCGGCGCGGTCTATTCGCCGATAGCTCTGGCTTGCGCCGTCGCGGACGACTTTGGCGCGCTGGAAAAACCTCGTGAAATGAGCCGCGATCTGCTCTACGCCGCGCAATTTAGCCCCGACTTTCCAATTGACGGCCCGTTATATTCCCTGCGTAACGCGAGCGGCTCAGCCACGTCGCCCGAGATCATTATAGGCGGCGCGACCCGCGACGACGATACGATCCTTTGGCGGCAAGCGGATTTGACGGTGCCTGTGGATTCGCAAAAAACCGCCTATACGCGCTATAACCTCTTCAAAACCCAAAAAGAGCGCGGTTACTGGGTCTATATGAGCGAATACCGCGATCCAAGCGCGATCGGAGAAACGCACGCTTTAACGCATAATGTTACGCGCCGCTACTCCAATAATTTCGCTGGCTCCGCTAGCGGCGAGATCGCGATCACGCGCAATGAAATTGATCTGGACTTCACGGCGCGGATTACGGGGTTCGCCAATCTCACGCAAAATCCTGCGCAAATGCCTGAAAATGTCTCGCTCACGATCGGCGATCAAACATTCGGGCTTATTAAAAACGGCACAATTAACGAGTATTTTTCGGAGTTTAGTTCGCGCGATATTTACGAGTTGCGCGAGAGGAACGCGAGCGAGGAGATCGCGGCGATCACCCTCTCGGCGGCAAACGGTTTGGGCGATCGCATCGTAGATAAAATTATCTACTTTGACGCGCGCAAAACTAACGCGCCTAGTTATGTCTTTGACGGCGGCTCTACGGGCGGCGTTAGGGGCGGGATCAGTATTAACCCAGAAGGCGCGGCGCGGGTTTTGATCTACGACGGCAACCTTTCTGACCTTGACGTGAACACAAACAAAATTTTTGATCGCGCTGTAAACGGGGTTTTTTCGTGGGATATTTTGGCGGAAAATCAGATAATTTTCCCAAGCCCCGCTCAGCCCTTTTACGATCTGCGCGTGATCGGCGAGGGGGCGAATAAGCTACATTCTAATTCGCGGAGAATCCTCTACGCGCCGCTTTATAAAGGATCGCACGTAATTTCGGCAAACGCGATCAAAGACGGAACAGCTGGCAACAGCAATCCAATAGCGTTCAGCGCGGACGGCAAAACGGCGCAAAATTACGGCGGAGACAGCGGAGTCGCGCTCCTTCTGGCGGCGGGCGAATACAACGGGGTCGAGAGCAACACTACCGCGATCGCCTACAAACCGCTCGCCGATACAATCGCTCTATGCGGTTCGGTGGGCAACACA
>JAITUT010000055.1 GCA_031286325.1 Helicobacteraceae bacterium | reverse complement strand
TACGATTTAGGAAGCCCATGTTAACTCCTTGTTTGAATTTGATGTATGGTATCAAGACAAGTTTTAATAAATCTGATTTAACAAAAATAAATATATTATGTAAAGTATTGGAATAATGGTTTCGTTTAAGGTTGGGAAGAAACAGCGGCGTAAAGTATGATGTAAAGCGGTGGGTTAAGGGGCGGCGTAGGGGAGCTTTGAGATCTTGCCGCAGGCGGATTTGATTCGTATGTTGGCGTAACTTAAAGCAATAGAGTGTCGCCGCGCACTGATTTTTTGCACTCGCGATCGTGGGCGAGAAGCGCGCGGGCGATCTTTTTTGCTCTTGTCGGCGCGGAGAGCTTCCGCCTTTAACCCTAAGAGATCAGGGTTTTCGTTTAACATATAGACTTTTCTTGATCGCGTTTGCAACTACGATCTTTACAGGGTTTTGGCAGCCGCCGCAGGAGGCTATGGCAAGCGCGAAACAAGCCGAAATTACGGCTTTAGCTAGAATTTTCGCGATCGTTCGCGGCGTCAGCGAGGACGATATTTTTTGTTCTTTCTACTTAAGTTTAATTTGATATTATTTAATCATAAACTTATTAAATTTATTTTATAAGGCGTAATTTGGCAAACGAGACGGTTTCGGTGAAAGAGGCGTTGGAATTGGGCGCGGCGATCTTGCGATCAGCCGATCCCAATCGCGCCGTGATTGATCGACCGCGTTTGGAGGCGGAGATTTTGCTGGGGTTTTTTACGAATTTGTCGCGAACGGAGTTAATTACCAAACGCGATCAGACGATAGATCGTAAAGAATTTTTTAAGTTAATAGAAAAGCGTAAAAATTTTTATCCGATCGAATATATTACCGGTAAAGTTTCGTTTTACTCACGCGAGTTTTTTTGCGAAGAAGGAGTCTTGATTCCACGCCCAGAAACTGAAATTTTAGTTGATAAAGTTTTAGAGATCGCGGATTGCGATCGCGATATTACGATCGCGGAGATTGGATCGGGCAACGGCGCGATCTCAGTTACGATCGCCTGCGAGCTAAAGAAAGCAAAAATAATCGCTACCGATATTAACGAAAAAGCGATAGAATTATCGCGTAAAAACGCGGCTAAATTCGGCGTGGAAAATCGCGTAAAATTTATTCATACAAATTTGCTTGATAATATAGACGAAAAAATTGATATTTTAATATCAAACCCGCCGTATATTAAAGACGGTTTCAAGTTGCCCAAAAATGTAAATTACGAGCCCAAAAACGCGCTTTTCGCGGGATCGGACGGCGCGGAAGTTTTACGGCAAATTATCGCGTTGCGAAAACGTCCGCTCATCTGCGAATGTGGTTTTGATCAAGAAAAAATCCTCGCCGAAACCCTAACGCAAAACGGCTATAATGACTTTTCGTTCTACCGAGATTACGCCAACTTGACGCGAGGATTTATCGCCAAATGATCACGATCAGAAATTTACACAAAACTTTCGGCGAAAAGCGCGTGCTGCGCGGTGTGGATTTGGAGATCGCGCGCGGCAAAACCACGACGATTTTCGGCGTCAGCGGAGGCGGCAAAAGCACGATTATCAAACATATCGTAGGGCTTTTGACGCCCGATTACGGCGAAATTATTGTAGATAATATCCGTCTCGCGGATCAAAAATCGCTCTACGCGATCCGCCGAAAAGTCGGGTTTTTGTTCCAAAGCGGCGCGCTTTTTGATAGTATGAATGTACGCGAAAATGTGGAGTTTCCGCTGATTGAGCATACCGCGATCGGCGAAAAAGATCGCGTCAAAAAAATTGAGCGCGCCTTAGAGCTCGTGGGTTTGAAGCCGCGCGAAGTAATGAGCCTTTTTCCGCACGAACTTAGCGGCGGAATGCGCAAGCGCGTGGGTTTGGCGCGTACGATTATTCTCGATCCGCAGGCGATCCTTTACGACGAACCCACTAGCGGGCTTGATCCGATCACAAGCGATCGCATTAGCCAGATGATTATAAATTTGCAAAACGAACTCGGCGTTACATCGCTTTTGATTAGCCACGATATTAAAGAAAGTTTTAAGTGTTCGGATTTTGTCGCTATGCTCTTTGACGGTAAAATTGTGGAGTACGGCGCGGCGGAGGGCTTCAAAGAGAGCGCGAACCCGATCGTGCGGCAATTTGTGGAGGGTAGCAGCGTAGGTCCTGTGGTCTTTGCCGAGGATTAAGAGAAAACGCGCCAAAATTAGCGCGAAAATTAAAAGGAAACCAAATGCGAGAAGTGATAGAAGCGGAGATTAAAGCGCACATTGAGATGTTTTCGCGCGTGGGCGAATTGGCGGAGCGGCTGGAGAACGCGGCGAAATTGTGCGTGGAGACGATTTCAAAGGGCGGCAAAATCTTGCTCTGCGGCAATGGCGGCAGCGCGGCGGACGCGCAACATATCGCCGCCGAACTCACGGGGCGATACAAAAAGGAGCGGCGCGGTTTGGCGGCGATCGCGTTAACGACCGACACCAGCGCCTTAACCGCGATCGGCAACGATTACGGCTACGAGACGATTTTTGAGCGGCAGGCGGAAGCTCTGACGCGCAAGGGCGATACTTTGATTGGCATTTCGACAAGCGGCGAGAGCGAAAATGTAATCAGGGCGCTCAAAAAAGCGCACTACCACGGCGCTAACACAATCGGCTTTTCGGGCAAAAACGGCGGCAAAATGAACGACTGCTGCGATATAAATTTGATCGCGCCGTCCTTCGACACGCCGCGTATTCAGGAGATTCACATATTTTTGGGGCACACGCTTTGCCAGCTTATAGAAAACGATTTTTGATCAAGCCTAAACTTTATTATAATAACTCATTCTCTTTTTTAAGGAGTTGTATATGGTAAAGCACATTGCGGTCGCGCTCTGCGCGGCGATGGCGCTCTCCGCGGCTGAGGTTACGGTAGAGCTAAAAGCGGCTGCCGAAGCGGGCGAGGGCGGGTCGATAGGCTTTGTGAAAATTGGCGAGAGCGAGCAAGGCTTGCTTTTTACGCCGACGTTAAAGGGCGTTGCGGCGGGCGCTTATGACTTTCACATTCACGAGAACGGCGACTGCTCGGCGAGCAAAGACTTAGAGGGCAGAATGACGCCTGCGGGCGCGGCGGGCAGGCTCTTTGGCGATTTGCTCCCGCCGCCGCCCTTGGACGCGCCTCCTCCTCCGCATAAAGCTGGCGGGCGCTTAGGCGAATTACCTCCGCCCCCGCCGCCGCGGGGTACGCCTCCTCCTCATAAAGCTGGCGAGCGATTAGGCGAATTGCCTCCGCCCCCGCCGCCTAGAGGCGCGCCTCCACCTCCCAATGAAGACGCCAGACCTTTGGGCGATTTGTCGCAGGTATATGCGGCGGCGGATGGCTCGATCTCGCAACCGGTGCTTGCGCCGCGCATTAAAAAGCTGGAGGAGATCAAAGGCAGATCGCTGATACTCCACGCGCGCGGCAACGACTACTGCGGGGTGATTAAATAATTTTGCGGATTTTGCCTATGCAAAATTTTCGTAAAACTTCCGCGGGGAGCGCTTGTTTAACTTCTCGCGGAAACAAAATTTCCGTTTGCGACAAAGGGCGTACCCCCTCGCGGAATTGGGCGAACTGTGTTGCCTGATCGCAATATAACGTCAGATAGTCATCTATTTGGAAACCTCATAAATTGTCGTTTAGCATTGCTGGGCGATTTTCGCCTGTTGCGGAATTGGGCGAACACAGTTCGCCCCTACATATACGCTTGCGGCGATCGCGGCGGGAATAATAGGTTTTATTTGGGTTTCGTAGCTCTTAAACGCCGCCTGTATTTGTCATTGCAAACATAACGATCGTGATTTTTCACGTATTGCCCTCTAAAAAACGAAGCGCGACAAAAAAACTTTAAGCAAATTTCGCTAAATTTCACGCGATTTTTTAGCAATAGAAAAAGGAAGTAAGATGAAAAGGATTTTGATCGCGATTTTGCTGGCGGCGGCTTGCCAAGGCGCGGACTTGGACAAAATGGAGCGTTTTAACAAGGGCGAGTGCGCGTCTTTGTTTTCGCTCACTTCGTTTTTTTTTAAAACGGCGTGTCTTGACAATGGTAAGTGTATGGATATGAAAGGTAATTTGCTCTCTGGTAAAACGGAGGTGCAAGATACGCTAAAAGACGGCACGAAAGTCGTAATGTCCTGTATTGACGGCGAGGCAAACGAAGAGCGCGGCTACTTTGATAGCGGCAAGTTGAAATACATCGCGCTATTAAAAAACGGCAAACGCGAAGGGATCGTGAAGTATTTCTACGAGAATGGCAAACTTGGAGCAGAAGAACCATACAAAAACGGCAAAATCGAAGGGATTGCGAAGTTTTTAGACGATAGCGGCAAACTTCAAGAGGAAACGCCATACAAAAACGATGTCAAGGATGGGATTGGCAAATTTTATGACAAGGATGGCAAGTTAAAGGGAGAGCGCGTGTACAAAAACAACAGAATAGAGGAGAAGAAAGTTTTCAGGGAGAACGGCACAGCCATATTTACATATAAAAATGGCAAGATAATAAGCGGCGTTTGCTATAAAGCGAACGGTGAAAAAGTGCCTTTCACGAAAGATGAGTTGAAAAACTGGGATTACAGAGGCAAGACGCCTTGCGATTGAGTCGTGTGATCGTTATTGCGGCTTACAATTTCGTCATTGCGGCGAATGGAGAATCGCAAAGCGCGGAAGAATATCGCAATTTCGTAAATCGCTTGCTACGAGCGGCATTTAAGAGTTACGAAGTTTAAGCTAAAGCCTTATGTTCCCGTCGCGATCACGTATATGTAGGGGCGAACTGCGTTCGCCCGATTCCACAACGGGCGAAAATCGCGACTTTTTAAGCGTGGGCGAAAAAAGTAGCCGCGATTTTCGTGGGTTTGCAAAGGGCGATCACCCTTTGCTCGCAAGGGCGAGCTTTGCTTGTCTGCGAAGTTAAGGCGAAGCGAAAAAAGCAACCGCGATTTGCGATGTCTGCGCGCAAAATGCGCGAACCGCCGAGTAGAGCCTTTGCTCGCAAGCGAAAACTTTGCTCCCGCGGGAAGCAAGGCGAGCAAACCGTAAGAAGTAAAACGAGTTAGAGTTTTGCTTGCCTACGAAGCCAATAAACTATTTCAGATATACTCTAAAAGCAATACGCAAATTAGTTTATGATACGATATTTTCTATCAAAAAAGGCAAAAAATGCACATCGCGGAAGGCGTATTAAAACCCGAAATCCTCGTAAGCGGCTGGGCAATCGGCGGCGCGGCGCTCGCGTATTCGTTTTACAAGCTGCAAACAAGCGAAATTCCAAAGACCGCCGCGCTCTCCGCGCTCTTTTTCCTCGCGAGTTTCGTCCATATCCCAATCGGCTTCGGCGCGTCTGCGCACCTGATTTTAAGCGGCTTTATAGGCGCGTTTTTAGGACACTCCGCGATCGCCGCGATCGGCAGCGCGTTATTTCTGCAAGGCGTTTTGTTCAGTTTCGGCGGCGTAACGACATTCGGCGTGAATTTGTGCGCGCTCTCGTTTCCCGCGCTTTTGGGTTTCGTTTTGGCTCGCGCCGCATTGAGCAAATTCGCCGCTAAACCCGCGCCGCGCCGCGTTTTGCTCTTTCTCGCGGGGGCGACGCCGATATTTTTGGGCGCGTTTTTGCTCTCAATAATCCTCGCGCTCAACGGCGAGGGCTTCATAGCTCCCGCCGCCGCCGCTTTCGGCGCGCATATCGTAATCGCGCTAGCCGAGGGGGCGATTACGCTCCTCGCGATCGAATTTATTTTGCGCGCGCGCCCCGCGATCTTGGGGGCAAAATGAGGATCGCCGCGATCTTTTTCGCGCTGATTTCCGCGGCGTTCGCGCATAGGATCAACGCGCATATTTCGGACGAAAACGGCAAAGTACAAGCGCGCGCTTATTTCACGCTCTCCACGCCGTGCCGCGAGTGCCCCGTAACGATCGTTTCGCCGAACAAAACCATAACTCTTACGACCGATCAAGAGGGAATTGTCTCTTTCGCCGCGCCGTCAAAGGAATTTCTGCTGAAAATTGAGGGCGGAGCGGGGCACTACGCCGAAATAGAATACACGCTCGAAAGCCCGATCGACACAAACGAGAGCAATCTCGGCGCGACCCTTAAAATGATCTTCGCGATCGCGCTGATCGCGTTTTTTTTCACTACGGTTTATCGGATCAAAACGATCTTAAATGACAATAAAAAATAACTACTTTGCCGAAAAGCTGATCGCGCTTGTGATTTATTCGATCGCAGTCGCGCCGATCAATGTAATTTCGCCTGCGATCTTTGTTTTGCCGATCGCGCTCGCCGCGATCAACTTTCGCGATCTGTTAATAACTCTGAAACGATTAGTTTTTTTGAATCTTTTTATAGCCGTGATCGCAGCGAGTTTATATTTTTGGGGCGATAAAGAAGAAGCGTTGCTGATCTTTGTCCGCTCAAATTTGATTTTATTTGTTTCGCTGATATTTTTCGCGCGATCAAACGAAAATGAAATAGCGATCGCGCTCGCTAAGTTAAAACTTCCCGCCAAAGTAATCTCAACGATCTTTTTCTCGCTCAAAATTATAGTTTTGCTTAAATATGAATTTTCGCGTTTTCGCCGCGCTTTATTGCTGCGCGAATTTACGCTTAAAGCAAACCGCCGAAGCTACAAGATAATCGGCGGTTTTTTAGCGACTTTGCTGTTGCGCGCGATCGAGCGATCGGAAAAGCTGGAAAAAACAATGCTTTTGCGCGGTTTTAACGGCAAAATCCACTCATTAACAAAAGAGAAAATTTCCGCGATTTATCTCGCGTTTTTCGCCGCTCTAGCCACGCTTGCTTTCGTCAAAATTCCCGTAATTTTCTAAAGCGAAACGCTACTGCAAAAACCGCATATATTGCATCGGCTGCAAGTAACCCATTTGCGCATTCACGATCTCGCCGCTCGGATTTAAAATATAAGACGCGGGCACGCTCTCCGCGCGCAGGCGCGATCTATCAACTTCGCGGGGGTTATTTTCCGTGTCAAGCATAAGCGGCACGAACTCCGCTTGAATTTTCGCGTCAATCGCCTCTGCGGGCAGAGTCTCGTTAATGAGTTTGCGGCACCACGGGCAGCTTTGGCGCATTACCACGACAAGCACCTTTTTGTTCTCCTCGCGCGCTTTTTCAAGCGCCGCGCCGTAGTTGTCATACCAATCGACCGCGCTCAAATTCGCCGCCGAAACGCAAATAAAAATAATTGCGGTTAAAATACGTTTCATAGTTTTCCTTTCGCGTTAAAAATACGGCATTTTGCCATAAAAGGCTTTTCGTGAAATTAAAAGATATATCTAATATCCAAAAGTCGGCGCAGGCAAATTCGCGGCGCGACTTTTCGCGGCTGGGCTTCGCGCTTCTTTTTATGCTGACGGTTTTCATATACGCCACGACGCAAGCTGAAAACCTCGCGCTAAACGTCTCGTATTCGCAAGCTCTTTTGGTGATCGCCGCGTTAATCGGCGCGTATATGGCGATGAATATCGGCGCGAACGATGTCGCGAACAATATGGGTCCCGCGGTAGGGAGCAAAGCTTTGACAATGGCGGGGGCGATATTGATCGCCGCGACATTTGAAATGTTGGGCGCGATCATTGCGGGCGGAGAGGTCGTAACGACTGTGAAAAACGGGATCATCAGCCCCGAAATGATCGCCGACGCCGAAGTTTTTATATTAGTTATGACGAGCGCGCTTTTAGCTGGCGCGGTTTGGCTGAATCTCGCTACGGTTTTGGGCGCGCCCGTTTCGACAACGCACTCAATCGTGGGCGCGGTAATGGGCGCGGGCATAGCGGCGGGCGGTTTCGCGGTAGTGAATTTTGAGAAAATGGGCGCGATCGTAGGAAGTTGGATCATCTCGCCGCTAATGGGCGGCGTTATCGCGGCGGGGCTTTTATACACGATCAAACGCACGATTACATACCGCGAAAAAATGACGGACGCGGCGGCGGCGGTCGTGCCGTGCCTGAACGCCTTAATGGCGTGGGCTTTTGCGACATATATGCTCATTAAAGGGCTGGGCTCGCTCTACAAACTTTCGTTTGGCTCGGCGGCGATCGTGGGTTTGGCGGTGGCGGCGATCATCTATTTCTGGTCGCGGAGCGTGGCGCTTGCGCGCGCGAGCCGCGCCGAACACACGAAAGACGGCGTCAATTCGCTATTTGGCGCGCCGTTAATTTTCGCCGCCGCGCTTTTAAGTTTCGCGCACGGCGCAAACGATGTCGCCAACGCGATAGGACCGCTCGCGGCTGTTTATGACGCGCTTTTGAACGCGGCGGTTACTACGAAAGCTACTATTCCGATGTGGATAATGCTAATCGGTGCGCTTGGTTTGGCGGTTGGCTTGGCGCTTTATGGACCAAAACTCATCAAAACCGTCGGCAGCGAGATCACCGATCTGGACAAAATGCGCGCTTATTGTATCGCGCTTTCGGCGGCGCTCACGGTGATTATCGCGTCGCAACTTGGTTTGCCCGTTTCGACCACGCACGTCGCGATCGGCGCGGTCTTCGGCGTGGGATTTTTGCGCGAATATCTTAAAAGCGCGCACGCCGAAATGGTGGAGTTAATTATAGTCGCGCACGAGGGCGAGGCGCGTAGCCGCGCGGAGCAATACATTGAAAAGTTTCGCGCCGCGCCCCTCAAAAAAAAGGCGCTAATGCTTGCCGAAATGAAGCAGAAAGCCGCCGAGCGCAAGGCGAAAAACGCTAAAAAATCCGCGATCAGGGAGGCGGACGATCCGCACTTTACGAAAAAGGAGCGCAAAGCTCTGAAAAAGGTCTATAAAAAAGAGTTGGTTAAACGCTCCGCGCTCGCCAAAATTGTCGCCGCTTGGATTATTACCGTTCCCGCGACCGCGATTTTGTCGGCGACTTTCTTTTTGATTACGAAGATGTTTTTTTAATTTGCGACCCAGATTTAAGGCTTTAATAACTTCGCTATTTTTTGATTGGTAGCGGTAGCTATTTCGTCAAAATCGGCGTTGTTTATATTTTCAAACGATCCGAATACGTCTAATAACCTTTTTAATGTCGCTTCGCCTATTCCTTTCACGCGGAGAATATCTAATTTTTTATCGCTCTTTAACTTCTGTTTACGATGAAATTCTATAGCGAATCTGTGCGCCTCGTCGCGCAACTTTTGAAAAAATTGTAATCTCTTATCGTTTGTTTCTAATTTATATGGTTCGCCCGCGAAATGCAAAATATCTCGCGCCGCGCCCTTTGCGCGGTGGGCTTTGGCGTCTAATTTTTCTTTGCTAATCGCTACTATTTCCACATTCGCGCCCACGCTTTTAATAATATCGTCGGCAAGTTTTCTTAATGTTTCGCCGCCGTCAATTACAAAACAATCGGGCGGAGAATTTTCGCCGAATTTTTCTACGCGACGAATCAACAATTCTTTCATCTGATCGTATTCATTTTTAGCGGTTAAATTATAGCGTTTGTAATCATCTTTAATGAAGCGATCGTTTTCATATACGATCATCGCGCCTACGGGCGAATCTTGCATAAAGTGCGAGTTATCGAAAACCTCAAATCTTTTAAATTCATTTTCTAAATTAAAAAGAGATTTAATCGCGGTGAAAATCTCACTTTCTTTGTCTTGATTTCTTAAGACTTCGTTAGCGTTCTTGATCGCGAGTTCTACGATCGCTTTTTTTACTCCGATCTTAGGAATTATAATCTCGAAATCTCTATTATAACGATCCTTTAGCCAATTTTTGATCGCGTCAATCTCCGCAAAAGTTTTTGGAATATAGATCGCGGTTGCTGTGATCGGCATATCTTTCGGATAAAACGACAAAAACGCGCGTTCATAAGCCTCGTCCTCGTCATAGCCCTCCGTAAATTTAAAACTTTGATTGCCGCTTGAAATCACTTTGCCTTCGCGTATAAACATTCGCGTCGCGACCGCGTTATTCTCGAAATCCGCGATCGCTAAAATATCAAAGTTTTCGCTTCTGGCTAGATCAACGCTACTTTGTACCGCGCTCGCCAAAACTCCTTGAATTTGATCGCGTACCTTTGCGGCTTCTTCGTATAACTCGTTTTCCGCGAAAAAAGCCATCTTTTCGGTCAGCATTTTGGCGAGTTTTTCTTTATGGTTTATTAACTTCGCGGCTTCATTAACGATCGTCATATATTCATCGCGTTTAATTAAACCTTGGCACGGCGCGGAACATTTTTTAATTTGATAAAACAAACAGACTCTTTTTTCGCGCAGACAACCGCGCTTTTGCACGAGCGGAAACAACGAATACAGGGCGTTAAAAATATCGCGCGCGCTTCCCGCGAATGGTCCAAAGTATTTTATATTTTTTTCAGAAATTACTTTGCGCGTAATTTCAAATCGGGGAAACTCTTCTGTGAAATTAATGTAAATATACGGATAGGTCTTATCGTCGCGCAGTAATATATTATATTTTGGTTTTAATTGCTTAATCAGCGAATTTTCCAGAATTAAAGCGTCCGCTTCGCTCTCAACTACAATATATTCCAGCGATCGCGTTTCGCTGATCATTTTTGTAACTCTAGCGCTTAGTCTAGGATCGGGCGCTAAAATCGGCGAGAAAACGAAATAGCTCTTAACGCGATTTTTCAGATTTTTCGCTTTACCTACATATAATAATTTGCCGTTTTGATCAAAATATTGATAGACGCCGGGCGAAGCGGGTAAATTTTTAATGGTTTCTAAGAGTTTTTCCACGCAAAATTTCCTTTAATTTTAAAAACGCTTCGCGCACCGCCTCGCTGCGCGCCGCGATCTCAAAATCGCCGCTCGCTCGCTCTTCATAGCGTAAAATTTCCTCTGTTTCCGCCGCGAAATCGCTCTCTTTGTCCCACGCGAACTTGAAATCTTTTATCTCCACATCGTTAAAAATTTCGGTTTCGCGCCTAAGGGAGTTGTAGATCGCGCGCAAATGATCGCGCTTTGTGTAAAATTCGGTACGCATCGCGTAATTTGCGAGCAATAGCGTCAGCACGCCGCCCTTTACCCACCCCGCTTTCACGCCGTCGCGCATATAGGCGGGCAGCGGCGAGACAAGGGCGCGGATAGCGCGGCGCTCTCGCCACTTCGGATTGGAGCGAAATAGAGTATGCACAAGCGTTTCGGCGGTTTTCATATCGTGATTTTAGTGTTTTTCACTCTTGCGATCGCGTGCGGCGCGGCGGGTTGCGGCGCGAAAGGCGATCCGTTTTGGACGAGCGGGCAAAAAGAATACGCGCGCCAAAAAACACACAAATACAGATCGCAAGAGCGATCGGGCGCAATTTACCGCGCGGAGACTAGCGGCGATTTTCGGGAGATTCCAAAGACGCGATCTTTGATCGCGACAGCTTTTTACGCGCCAACGGACGCTTTGTCTCCTAGCGTCGCAACGGAGCAAGAAGCCTTTTATGATTAAAACGGAAGTTTTAATTATAGGTTCCGGCGCCGCGGGTTTAACCGCCGCGATGTTTCTGCCGCGCGGAATGAAAATTCTGATCGCCGCGAAGAAAAACGCGCTTCGTTGCAACACCGAATTCGCGCAGGGCGGGATCGCCGCGCCGCTTGATCAGAGCGATATTGAGGCGCATATTGCCGATACGATCAAGGCGGGCGCTACGCGCTGCGATCTAGCGTCCGTACGCCTTTTGCTCTCGCGCGCTTTGCCTCTGATAGAGGAGCTTTTCAAGCTTAAAATGCCCTTTGATTTGGCGGCGGACGGCAAATTGGCTAGGACGCGCGAGGCGGCGCACAGCAAAGCTAGGATTCTGCACGCCGGCGGCGATCAAACGGGCGCGGTTTTGCGCGATTTTTTGCTGAAAAAAGCGCGTGAAACTCACGGCGAAAATTTAACTTTTATAGAGGGCGAAGTTTATGATATTTTGATAGAAAACGATGTCGCGTTAGGCGCGAAAATTAAAGTAGAAAAAGAGTGTAAAACTTTAATCGCAAACAAAACAATAATCGCGAGCGGCGGGATCGGATCGTTATATAAAGAGAGCACAAACGCCCCGTCTGTTTTAGGCGAAATTCACGGCGCGCTTTTTATGCGCGGCGCGAAGTTGGAAAATATGCACTTTACGCAATTTCATCCTACGGCTTTAATCAGTAATTTTGATCAAAAACCGCTATTAACCGAAGCGTTAAGAGGCGAGGGGGCGATCGTAATAGATGAAAATAAAAAACAATTTTTAAACGATTATGACGCGAGCGAGCTAAGCCCTCGCGATCAAGTCTCGCGAGCGATATTTAATCATCAAAAAAAGGGACATAGAACTTATCTGGACTTGAGCGTGTTTGATTACGATTATTTTGTGAAAAGATTTCCGTCCATTTTTGAGCTTTTAATTAAGAGCGGCTTTAAGCCTCCGTTTGAAGCAACGCCGATTTCACCAGCGTTTCATTACACTATGGGCGGGATCGCGGCGAATTTAAATTCGCGCGTTTTATCGCAAAAAAACAGCGAAATTAAAAATTTATACGCGATCGGAGAAGCCGCTTGCACAGGATTGCACGGGGCGAATCGTTTGGCGAGCAATAGTTTGTTGGAGGCGCTTGTATTCGCGAAAGTCGCGGCGGAAGATATAACTAATAACTTTTCCGCGATCGCAATAAACGAAAAATTTGACGAAAACAATAATATAAAATTATTTGCCGAGAGCGATCAAAATAATACGCAAATAATTCGCGAAACTTTGTGGAAATATGTTGGAATAATAAGGACAAAAGAAGAGTTAAAAACCGCTAAAGATATTTTTGATAGAATTGCCGAAAGCGATGCGGGATTTTTTGTGAAACTGCGCCTCAAAACCGCGCAAATAATCGTGGAACACGCGATCGCTGAAAAAACAAGCGTAGGAGCGCATTATATAGAAAGTTAAAGGCGCAATGAAAAATAGTCGGCGATCGCGATCGCGGCTTTATAAAGCCCTGATTTTCGCGCCGATTAACCTCTGATTGTCTATAATTAACGAACAAGGATCGCGATGCGCAAACGGACAAAGTTTCCGTTGATCTAACTTAGCTTTGGGCTGTTTGGCTTGATCGCGGCGTATATTTTAGATCAAAAATTCGGCAAATCAACCCCTGCGTAAAGGCAAAAAATGCGTCAAACACCAATTTTAATTTTGGACTTTGGTTCGCAATACACGCAACTTATCGCCAGACGTTTGCGCGAGGCGAAAATTTACTGCGAAATCGCGCCGTTTTCCGAGCCGATCGGCGCGATTAGAGCTCGCAAGCCGCAAGGAATCATTTTGAGCGGCGGTCCCGCAAGCGTTTATGAAGAGGGAGCTTACGCCCCTGATCGCGCGGTTTTTGATCTGCAAACCCCGATTTTGGGCGTCTGCTACGGAATGCATTTAATCGCCCACACGCTAGGAGGCGCGGTGGTACAGAGCGACGCGCAAGAATACGGCAAAGCGGAGATCGTAGCGGACGAAAAATCCCGTCTTTTCAGCGGCACAAACCACAAGCAGATCGTTTGGATGAGCCACGCCGATCGCGTTACGAAACTGCCGGAGGGATTTTGCAAGATCGCCGAGAGCCAAAACGCGCCCTTTGCCGCGATCGCGCACGATCAAAAGCAAATTTTTGCCCTGCAATTTCACCCCGAAGTCGCTCATACGGAGTTCGGCGCGAAAATCCTCGCGAATTTCGCGATCAATATCTGCCAAATCAACCCCGATTGGACGATGAAATCATTCGCCGAGGAGCAGATCGCGCTAATTCGCGAAAGAGTCGGCGGCAACAAAGTTTTGTGCGCTTTGTCCGGCGGCGTGGATAGCTCGGTCGCGGCGGCTCTACTCCACAAGGCGATCGGCGATCGACTGATTCCTGTTTTTGTGGATAACGGCTTGCTGCGTAAAGACGAGGCGGCGCGGGTTAAGCAAATTTTTGAGGAGGGGCTGAAACTGCCGCTTATTACTTTGCAGGCGGAGGCGATCTTTTTATCGCGCCTTAAAGGGATACGCGAGCCTGAAAAAAAACGCAAAATTATCGGGCACACATTCATTGATTTGTTTGAGAGCGAGGCGCGCCGCCATAAAGATGTCGCGTTTTTGGCGCAGGGGACGCTCTACCCCGATGTGATTGAGAGCGTGAGCGTAAGAGGTCCAAGTAAGACGATCAAAACGCACCACAATGTAGGCGGTTTGCCCGAAAAACTCGCGCTGGATTTGATTGAGCCTCTGCGCGAGCTTTTCAAAGACGAGGTAAGAGAGCTTGGGCTGGAGTTGGGTTTGCCAGAAGAGATGGTCTTTCGCCACCCGTTTCCAGGACCTGGGCTTGCCGTGCGCGTAATAGGCGATGTGAAGAAAGAGAGCCTTGAACTACTGCGCGAGGCGGACGCGATCTTGCTTGACGAACTCAAAAAGAGCGGCTACTACCAAAAAGTGTGGCAGGCGTTTTGCGTTTTGCTCAATGTCCATAGCGTAGGCGTAATGGGCGATAACCGCACCTACGACAACGCGGTCGCGATCCGCGCGGTGGAGAGCAGCGACGGAATGACGGCGAATTTCGCGAAATTACCATTTGAATTGCTGGAAACTATCAGCGCGCGGATTATTAACGAAGTTAAAGGCATTAACCGCGCGGTTTATGATGTGAGCTCCAAACCGCCGGCGACTATTGAGTGGGAGTGAGCTGTTTTTATATTCCAAACGTTAAGGAGAAATTAACGCGATTTTGCTTTAAGGATCGCGCATCATTATCGCAATGCTCTAAATTTGTTCAAATGAAATTATCGCCAATGAAATTATCGCCGAGATTTTGGAGATATTAAAAAAAAGCGAGGGTTCAAAAAACGCGGTCGGGCTAAGTCTTTTTGTGATAATATGGAACTTAAGTATACTAATTTTCAGAGGTGTATTTATGTTGTGGGTTGTGGTTATCATAGGGGTTGTTATTTGGATTTTTTTACCCATTCTTCCACTTTGTATTGTGGCTTTATTAGTTATCATTGGGGGTATTATTAGGTTTTTACCCATTCTTCCGCTGGTGAAAATGCTGGTGAAAATTGTGTCTTTAGTTATCATAGCGGGTATTATTGGGTTTTCGCCCATTCCCACGTTGGTGAAAGGCGTGGTTTTATTTATCATCGCGCTTCTTATTATATTGGAAATAAATACGTATGATGAAGAAGTTCGCGTAGAGAAACTTAAGTCTGATGCTAGGCTTAATGGGGCTAAAGTGTTTCAAAGGCTTCAAACACCTATTGCAATAAATGAAGAGGGCAATATTGGTATTATAACCCCTTTAACAAGAGAGGCGAAAGTATTCAATATTAAAGATGTTAACGGTTTTGAGGTAATTATTGATGGGCAAAATATTGCAAACTTTGGCGGGGTAATTGTCGAAGGGGTTTTATTTGGCGGGATTGGAGCAATCGTTGGAAGCAGCGTAAATAAACAAGAAATAAATAGTATTGATCTACTATTTAAAATTAATGATTTTAATAATCCAATAATAAATGTTCCTTTATTATCTTATGAAATAGAAAAGGGGTCAATGGCTTATCAGACAATTCAGCAGGAAATCGCTAAATTAACAAGCACGTTAGAAATAGTTGAAAAGAAAGTAAAAGGGCAACAATAAAAGCATTTTTACTTCACATAACAAGTCTGTAACCGCATCGCTTCTTACGGCGGATCGGGTTGCGCAAGAAGCCAATGATAAAAAGCGTTAATTTGTTTACTAAAAACGCTTTTGATTAAGAAGCGTTCGAAAACAGAAACGTTTGTTTGTCGCCGTTGATCGCCCTTTGGCGATCTTCGCGATCCGTTTGCGATCTTACATTTGAAACTTAATAGACAAACCGCCCTAAACAAAAAAACCCTATCATTCGCCTTGACTACAAGCGGGGGCAACAATGAAAATTTTGGCGGCTACGGACTTTTCAAAGCGCGGCGATGTCGCTGTGGAACGCGCGATAAAGATTGCGAAAAACATCGGCGGCGGTTCGCTCACGGTTTTGCACGCGATCAATTCGCGCGGCTTTTTCGGTGCGGTTTTGGGCGAGAAATTAGCCGATCAGGGCGAAAAAATCAAAGCCAAATTAGAGGCGAATCTCGCCGAGATCGCGGCGAAATCAGAGGCGAAAGGCGTCAAAATCAAGGCGAAAACCGCAATCGGCGATCCGCACGAAGTTATCGCCGAAACCGCCGATCAAATCGGCGCCGATTTGATCGTAATCGGCGATCACGGAGGCTTCGCGCCGAGCAAACTT
This sequence comes from Helicobacteraceae bacterium, assembly GCA_031286325.1. Taxonomy (GTDB): domain Bacteria; phylum Campylobacterota; class Campylobacteria; order Campylobacterales; family SZUA-545; genus JAIRNH01. The sequence continues at coordinate 1,912 of JAITUT010000055.1, read as the reverse complement.
CTAGGCGGCACGACCGCGCAAAACGCGATCGACGGCGCGAAATCACCCGTTTTGATCGCCAAAAGCCCTGACGCCGAAAATTACGCGCAAATCCTGATCGCCACCGACTTTTCCGAGCCTTCTTGGAATATCGCGCGCGCCGTTTTGCGCCTATTTCCCGCCGCGCAAATTTCGCTCGTTTCGCTGTATCTCGCGCCCGCGGAGTTTGAGTCGCTTTACTACGATGTGAACGCCGAGCGCGTAACGGAGAGCCTTGAAACTATGCGCGCCGAGACGACGCAAAAGTTGGAAGATTTCAGATCGCAACTTAATTTCCCTCCCGCAACGCGCCTTTTGAGCCGCGCTAGCGCGTATCCCGCCGAAACTCTCGCCGAGATCGCGTCGGAGTACGATTTAATCGCGCTCGGCACGCGCGGCACGCACACATCGCTTTCAATTTTTCTAGGCAGCACGGCGGAATTCTTAATTCGCGAGCGCGAGCGCGATATTTTGGTATTGCGATCGTGATCGCCGAATTTGCCGCGAAATTTCTGGCGGAAGTTATCTTATTCGGCTTGCTCGCGCTGATCGCCTTGATTTTCGCGATCAGGCGGGGCAAAAAAGAACGCGAATAATTGGCGATAATTATTTTTCCTCATTATGCTAAAAACGCGATCTCGCCGCGATCTAATTTATGAGATCGCGAGTGGTTGGCGGCGAAAGAAGTCCCCAAAAATCATAGATTTTTGGGGAAAATACGCGCGGTTCGCGATAGTAATTTCTCGTCATTCTGGCGAAAAACGGAAACTCTGATTGTTACAGATCATCTAGGAGTTGCGCCGTATTCCTATCCCTATCAAAACCTAAATGTCAATTTCCCAAAAACTCCGCTTGACTTTACCTCAATATCCGTTTTATCGTAATCTTCGCCAATTTCGATTGAGCCGTAGTTGCGGTAGCCGTAACCTAATCCAAGCGCGATATTTTTGTTAAAGAAATAGTCTGCGCCAAGCGCCAATTGATAGGCAACCGCTTTCGCGGTTTTGGAGTAGCCGTCGCTATCGTCGTAGTCTTCGCAGGAGTAACCGCCATATAAGTAGTTGCAGTAGATCCCGCTCCCGCTCCCACTCCAGCTGTATTTAAGAGACGCCAGCCCCAGCCCTGCCCCTAAGTATGGCTTAAGTCCAGCAACCGCTGTATTAAATTGATAATATAAATTCGCGAATAACGCCATTTTCATCTCAGCTTTGACGCTGCCCGATCCGCTGTAGTTGTAGTAGTAGGAGCCAGACACGTACTCCTTTTCCTTATAACTCTCGCTATACTCCCACTTTTCGGGAGTCATAAACGACAACTCCAAAAGCAAGTTGCCGCTGTCGGTTTTCATAATTTCTTTGCCGATCGCGATCGAAAGGGACGTATTCTTTTCCGATTCGCTATCTCGCCCGCTAGAGACTTTGAATTTGCTCATATGCGCCCCAATGCTGATTTGCCACCCGTCATCAGCCAACAAAGCCCCATTTGCGAAAGACGCGGCTAAAATTACTACCAACAACTTTTTCATTTTTTTCCTTTCAAAAACTTCGCAGACGAGCAAAGCTTAGTCCTGCGACCCAAAGGGCTTTTCCCTTTTGGAAACCCACGAAAATCGCGGTTACTTTTTGCGCTCGCGCTCAAAAAGCCGCGATTTTCTCCCGTTGCGGAATTGGGCGAACGCAGTTCGCCCCTACAAAGCCTAAACAAAACGACGTGGTTTGAGGTTTATCTCATATAAGCTCCCTTATATGAGATTGGGCTGAAGAAAGAAAAATTCGCGGGTGTTAAAGTTAAAGAGCGGTTAGCGCGTTGCGCCGCACTGAACTGAACTGAACTGAACTGAACTGAACTGAACTGAACTGAACTGAACTGAACTGAACTGAACTGAACTGAACTG
>JAITUT010000089.1 GCA_031286325.1 Helicobacteraceae bacterium | reverse complement strand
GAACGCGGTGATAACGGTATGGTCGCCCTCACGTGGTATTCAACAATCGACGACTATTTAACAGGCGACGAGCGAACGCCGTCGCACTATAAAACTTATTTGTCCGCGATCGCCGAATTCGCCTCGCTTTACCACGATAACGTGGTGCTTGTGCCGTTTGATCGCGAGAGTTATTTTCGTTTTTTAGGCGATCGCGAAGATAATTACGCCGAACGGTCTGAATGGACGGTGAGGAGAGCGGGGGGCGAGCTATGAGCAAAAAAGGCAACCAAAACGCCGCGAAACCCGCCGAAAAAAAGCGAGCGCGGCAAAATATCTTCCTTACGAGCGCGGCAGAATACGAGATAATCGCCGCCGCCGCGCAAAAAGCAGGTTTATCATTTTCCTCTTTTGTCCGCGCCGCCGTGCTCAAAGCTGCGCAAGGCGAGAAATAGCGCGACGAGTAAAATCTCCGCGCCCTTGACGGCGCGGGATTTAACAAATTTAAACGGTTTTTTAATTTTTGTGGAATTTGAAATGTCCGATTTTTGGAATTTGAAATGTCCGAAAACGAGAAAATCCCGCCCGATTTTTGGTGGACATTTCAAATTCCACTTTTCGCGATTTTCGCGGACATTTCAAAAGGCATTTGACAGATTACTATGGAAAAGGACATTAGACGAATGTTGCTCTTCTGGTCGCGCGAGGCGTATGTGGTCGTAATGGAGCGCGAGAAGTGAGCGCGGAGAATCTCGCGGCGTTTAAAAAATTAGCGATCCGCCTGCCGATCGCGTTGCTTTTGGCGTGGGGGTCGGTAACGCTCGCGCTGATTTGGACGGATTTGGTCCCGCAAGAATTTTACTGGCGATTTTCCGTAACCTGCGCGGTTGTGGGCGGCGTTTCGCTGATCGTTACGCTGATCGTGCGAGAATATATCACAGAAAACGATTTGCGAAAAGAGGGTTATATTGAATGAGACTGCGATCCAGATCGCGCAAATTCTGATCGCAACGCGCGATCACGCCCCGTCAGTGGGCGCGAGGGTTTCTAATAGAAACGTTTTGCGTTCCTATGGGAGTATTTGTCGCCCAATCTAATTGGCGATCAAGATCGCGGATTAAATCCGCAATGACGGAAGTAATGCTTTTTGATAACTCTATTTCGCGGGCAAATAAATTCTCTTACGGAAGCGATCTATGATCGCGTGAAAACTCTTTGAGCGAAACGAGACGCTTGTGGTCTAAATTCTAACTTCGCCTATATTGCGTTATAGCCTGTCGATTTTATTTTGTCAAACAGCCTAAAATTGTTTATTTCTATACTTTCAAACATTGACGCTAAAGCTCCTTTTGTATTTCATTATTTTCCGCTTGTTCCCGATTATGGAATCGGGAAATATATGGCGACTTAAAACGCCCTCTTTAACAGCGCCTCAATCCGCAAAATAGTGATAATAGAATCCTCGCGTTTGCCTACGCCGTAGATGTGATTTTCGTTTTCCTCCATAGATTCGGGGGCGGGATCAATGTCGGATTCTTTGAGGCGGATCGCTTCGGTAAGTTTGTCGATCACAAAGCCGTTTACTTGGTTTTTGTTCTTGATTACGATAAAGCGCGTTTCTTCTGTGTAGACTGATCGCTCGCCGCCGAATTTGCGGCGCAGGTCTATGAGCGGCAACACATTCCCGCGCAAGTTAAATACGCCCAGCACATAATCGGGCGTAGAAGGCACGCGCGTAAAAGGCAACGGCTTGATGATCTCTTGCACGGATAAAATCGGCACGGCAAACTCCTCGTCGCTCACCATAAAGCATACGAGCTGAACTATGTCCTCGTCGTGGGAGGGCTCGTTTTGCGCGTTTTTCTGCTGTTGTTGGTTTTGCAATACCTGTTCGAGTTGGTTGCTCATTGCCCTGCCTCCAAATTAAAGTGCGTGTTACGCTTAACCACATTCATAAGATATTCAGGCGAATATGGCTTCGTGATGTATTCGGTCATTCCGACCTCTACGCCGCGCATACGATCGGTTTTGCTAGTGCGCGATGTAACGGCGATCAAGGGCAACGACTTAAAGCGGCTGTATTTCCTTATTTCGCTCGCCAAAGTGTAGCCGTCCATTCTCGGCATCTCAATATCCACGAGACACGCGTCAAAGTCGTGTTCGCCGCTCTTGATGATCCCCAGAGCCTCTACGCCGTCCGCCGCCTCCACGATCGAGACTCCCATCGGCGCGATAGATTGGCGCATAATCGCGCGATCAGTTTTGGAGTCGTCAATGACGAGGATTGTATAGTCGCTTGGTTTGGTTTTTTGTTTCGCTACCTTTGCTTTGGAGACAGTAGTGGCTTTCGCGCCAGGGGCGGGCGATTTGGTCTTTTTCGCCATATGCATCAACGCCACGACATCGGCGATCAAAGTTACGCCGCCATCTCCGCGCACAGTCGCGCCCGCGATGCCGTCAATGCCTTTTAAGTATTCGCCCAGCGATTTGATCACGATCTCCTCTTGACCCACCAAAACATCTACGATCAAGCCAAGTTTGCTTTCGGCAAGCCCCAGCACGACTACATAAGTGTATTCGCTGTCGTCCATAACTTGATCTACATTGAATATCTCGGAGAGTTTCACGAGGCTCAAAACTTCATTGCGCAAGCGCATTACCGATCGCCCTTCCACGCTGAAAATGTCGTCCTCGTTAATGCGCACCGTTTCAAGGACGCAACTGAGCGGAATCGCGTAAAACTCCTCTTGCGTGCCGACCATTAGCGATTGAATAATCGCGAGGGTGAGCGGGATTTTTAGCTTAATGATCGTGCCTTTGCCTAGCTCGGAATCTACCTCGATAATGCCGTTTAACTTTTCAATGTTCGTTTTCACGACGTCCATTCCCACGCCGCGCCCTGAGATATTCGTTACTTTCGCGGAGGTGGATAGACCGGCTTTAAAGATAAGCCCGTAGGCTTCTTTCTGCGACATCATCTCGCACTCTTTTTCGCTGATCAAGCCCTTTTCCAACGCTTTGTTTTTCAACAGATTGACGTCCAAACCTTTGCCGTCATCTACAATTTCAATGACAATTGAGTTGCCTTCGTTGTATGCCTTTAACTCCACTTTGCCCACATCTGGTTTGCCTAGCCGCGCTCTCGTCTCGGGGTCTTCAATGCCGTGATCGGCGGAGTTGCGGATAATATGCACAAGCGGATCGCCTATAACTTCCACGATCGACTTGTCCATTTCGGTCTCTTCGCCCTTAATTTGCAAGTCAATCTTTTTGTTGAGCTCGCGCGCTAGGTCGCGAATCATTCGCGGGAATTTGTTAAAGACTTTACCGATCGCGAGCATTCTTGTTTTCATCACAGCCGTTTGCAGATCGGTCGTAACCATTGAGATACTGCTCACAACTTGGTTGAGCTCCTCCAAAAACTTCTCGCCCTCGTAACGTTCCTCAACATCGTCATAAATTTTTAAGAGGCGGTTTTTACCCAGCACGAGCTCGCCTATCAAGTTCATAAGGTGATCTAGGCGATTTACGTCTACGCGGATCGTCTGCTCCATCATAGACTCCTGCCCTCCTGCGGCGGCGGGCGCGGTTTTGTTGTCTTTCCTCGCGGCTGCTGGAGTCGCGGGAGTCGCGGGAGCGGCGGCGGGCGCGGCGGGTTTCGGCGCGATCGGAGGAGGAGGAGGAGGCGCGGCTTGCGGCGCTGGAGCGGGGGCTACCGGCGCGGCGACTGGAGCTATGGCCGCTCCTGACGCGACTTTCTCCTCGCGGCGCTTTTTATCCTCCGCTTGGCGGATCGCGAGCAACCTCGCAATTTCGTCCTCAACTTCTTTGTCGCTCATCTTTGAATAATCGGGGTCGCCGGCGGCGGGAGCGGCAGGAGCGGGAGTCGCGGGAGCGGCGGCGGGAGCCGCTGGAGTTGCCGCAGCGGGAGCGGGTTGCGGCGCGGGCGCTGGAGTACCGCCCACCACAGCCGCGAGGCGCGCTACGATCCCCTCAATATCAAGCCCGTGTTCTTTATCGTTGCCTGTGTCGCGAATTTTTGTCAAAAGCGACTTCATCGCGTCAACAGACTCCAAAACCACATCCATCACGCCCGCGTCAATTTTGAGATCGCCCTTGCGCGCTTGGTTCAAAACATCTTCCATATGGTGCGTCAGGTACGTCAAAACATCAAAGTTCAGAAACGATGAGCTTCCTTTGATCGTATGCGCCACGCGGAAAATGCCGTTTAGCAACTCCAGATCGTCAGGGCGCGTCTCCAACTCCACCAAATCTTGGTCGAGTTTCTCGATCATCTCAAAGGCTTCTACCAGAAAGTCTTGCGTTAATTCTTGCAGTTCATCCATTGCCTATCTCTTTATGTGGTTTTTGATCACGCGGATTATTTCGGGCACGAATTTGTTGGCGTCAAACTTCACGAGGTAACTCTCGCCGCCCGCCTCCATACCGCGCTCGCCGCTGAACGAATCCGAGATTGAGGAGTTGAATACGATCGGAATGTCTCTGAGTCGCGGATCGTCTTTAACGTGCGCCGCGAAGTGAAAGCCGTCCATACGCGGCATTTCAACGTCCGAGACGATCACGCGCACCGCCTCCGTAGTGCGCTCGCCGTACATCGCGTAAAGATCGTTAAGTTTGTCCAGCGCGTCCGCGCCGTCCATAGCCTCCACAACTTGCATTCCCATCTTTTCCAGCGCGTTTTTCACGATCTTGCGCGCGGTTGAACTATCGTCAATCACCATCGCTACGCCGTCAAAACGTTCAATTTTCACGAAATCCACATCAATATTCGGCTTGTAAAGACCCAAATCTTTCACAATGCTCTCAAAGTCTAAAATCAAAAGAACGTTGTCGTTTTCAATCTTTGTTACGCCCGTAACTTTGGAGTGATCAAGGTTGCCGTGCTCGCCCGCGCCCGAAAATGTCGCGGGCTCAATATCCGCCCAATTGATTCGGCGGATTCGCTTCGCCTCGCTCACTATAAAACCTACCAAAATACGGCTAAATTCGGCGATAATCACGCGCGATTTGCCGCGATCGTCGTCGGGTACTTTTATACCCATCCACTTCGCTAAATTGATGACCGGAATTACCACGCCGCGCAGGTCAAAAATGCCTTCAATGTAGTCGGGCGCGCCCGGCAACTCGGTGAGTTTCGGAATTTTGATGATCTCGCGCACCTTCGCGACATTAACGCCGTAAATGCCCTCGTAGATTCTTTCGCCTACTTGCTTAAAGATGCGAAAATCCACAAGCTCCATTTCGTTCGTGCCGGTTTTCAGGACGCTTGTCGCGGCTTTCAGACTTAACGCCATAATACCTCCGTTCCATTCAAGGCTCTTCTATTATTAAAATCTCGTCCGCATTGCCAATTTGAGCATATTCTAGCCTAATAAACCTTGTTTGCGTTTCTTTATTTTCGCCGAATTGCCCGTTTTCCAAGCCGCTCGGCGACGCAAACGCCCACAAGTTTTTATATTCCGCGCCTAACTTGCCAAAGTAAGCGCCCTGATGAAAGTGCCCTTCTATGACAATATCGGCGGCTTTTAGCCAATCCTCAATTTTTTTTGATCGTTTTTCGGTGAAATTCGCGATTTTTCGGTACATTTTTTTAGTCTGCTGACGCCGCAAAACCGCGCCGAATATCGCGTTTTTCACGCTATCCGTCAGAAATATATTGAGGAGTTTAAGCAAAATTTTATTTCTAAGGATTAGAGTGTAAATTTCGTAGAAAATTCCCGCTTCGCGATCGCCGTGCAAAATTAACGCTTCGCGACCGCAAAAATCAAATAATTTCGGCTGATCGCCGCGCTCTATTATTTTGATGTTTTCGTTGCTGAAAACCTCATTTAACAAAAAGTCGTGGTTACCCTCGAAATAATAGACTTCTATCCCGCGATCGGCAACCGCAGCGATCCGTTCTATGAGAGGCTTGTTAAACTCCAACAGATATTCAAACCCGCCGATCAAAAGATCGCTCATATCGCCCAGCAAAAATAGTTGTTTGGTTTTTATTTCGCCGTTTATTATTTTGTCCAAAAACGCAAGAATTTCCGATCTGTTGATCGGATTAAAATGCGCGTCCGCCGCGAAGATCGCGCCGCGTTCAATTTTGGCTCGCGCGGGCGCGATCACGCCTTTCTTTCTTTGATTTTCTAATTCCATAAACTTAATATTGACAAATTTTCCATAAAAGACAAAGATAGATTTCTTCAAAGCCGACATTGAAAGCGCGAAAAGTTTGATGTTAAAAGGCGCGCGAAATGTTTCGCGAAAGTTCTCTATGAAACTCGCGATCTGCGCATATCGTTCGCCCCGCGATCCAGGGTTTAGAAACGTTAATTTTAGAAGCGAATCCGCGCTATAAAGCGGCGCGTATTAGAAAAAATCATTCGCGGCGGCGTTTTGATCGGGCGATCGTTTAATCGGGCGATCGCCCAACTAAGCGATCACTCAAAAAACTTCTTGTTTTCAGGATCGTCCAAAAAACTCTGCATACTGCGATCAATGTTCTCATCGCCCGTCATTGAAACGCGGAAAGGTTTCTTGGCGCGGTTTTGCGGCAACGCCGTGAGATTCACAAAAATCGGCGTAGTCTCCACCAAAATCTGCAAAATCGCGTCAATCTGCACCAAAACGGAGCTCTCAAAGTTGCGCGGTCCAAACGCCGCCTCAAAATAGAGAAAATCGCCCCCCTCGCTCACCTCCGCGCTCTCAAGCGTGTAACCGCTGATCTCAAAGAGCGTCATAGGCTTTAAACCATTCGTGATTTCGGTCGGCAACTGCGGCTTAAACTCCACCGCCGCGAGATCGCAAACGATGCTAAACGACTCCTCCGTCTCCAACAAAAAATCTAAAATATCCGCGCAATGCGCCATCATAATATCGCTGAAATCATCATCCTGCAACAAATCTTCAATCTGCATTTCGCCTCCTAATTTTCCAGCACAAATTTGCTTAAAATCGCCATTCTAACCGCCACGCCGTTATGAACCTGATTCAAAACGAGACTGCGCGGATCGCTTAAAACCGCGTCGTCCAAATCCACATTGCGATGTACGGGACCGGGGTGCAGCACGAAAATATCGCGATCGCCTAAAAGTTCGCGCGTGATTTTGAAGTTCGCCGCGTAATCCGAAAGGCTCGCGTAAATCGGCTGTTCGTGCCGCTCCGTCTGCGTGCGCAGGCTCATAATCGCGCTCACTTCGTCTAGCGCGTCGCGTAAATTCCACGCCGAACGGATCGCGGCGCGGCGCGGCAAAAAGTGCGGCGGCGCGACCATAATGACCTCCATTCCAAAGCGCGTCAAAAGCGCGATGTTGCTGTTCGCCACGCGCGAATTTTTTATGTCGCCCACGATCGCGATTTTTTTGCCGCGCACATCGCCCAACGCTTGGCGCAAGGTGAAAAGGTCAAGCAAAGCCTGCGTGGGGTGCGCGTGCGCGCCGTCTCCGCCGTTTATAATACTCGCCTTGACATATTTTGAGAGGATTTTCGGAACGCCGGCGTTTTTGTGGCGTACCACGATCGCGCTCGCGCCCATCGCGTCCAAGTTCGCGGCGGTGTCAAAGAGCGTCTCCCCCTTGCTCTCGCTGCTACTCGCGACATCAAGGCTCACAACCTCCGCGCCGAGCCTGCGCGAAGCCACTTCGAAACTGCTGCGCGTGCGCGTGGAATTTTCAAAAAATATGTTGATCACGAGTTTGCCGCGCAACTTTTGGTTCGTCTGATCGCCCAAATAGCCGCTCGCCTCGTCGTAGATCGCCTCAATTTCGGCGTCCGTCAAATCCGTCGTGGTAGTTAGATGTCTCATAGTTTCGTATTTTATAGGATAGTTGCTTCGCAAGCGACGTTAGCGCGATCTAACATAACCGCCGAACAATTTGATATTTAGGTTTATTGGTATGCTTTCTTCTTAATCTGCTCTCCCCAGCAAAGCGATTTCTGCTGGGAAATTTGCTACAATAGTGGTCTTGCTTGCTCCGCTTTTATAATCAATAACTGAAATGAATATTTCCGTCCACAGGTCCACTGCGCCGAATTTCTAGTATAACCTTTCGCTCATATGCATATTCCTCACAATAAGAAGTCATAATATAAATATTTTGGTTACGAGTGATTTTGTATAAATCGTCGTCCTTTTTGGGAACGATTTTGTATCGGTCTCTATCAGTTTTGCTTATTGTTATACGATACGCGCCCGGTTGTAATTTTTTGCCACTAATGTCAAATAGGATTGTGGACGGCCGGTTATTCTCAACAATGTTACGCACCGAGCAAGAATCCTCACCGGCAAACGAATTTGTGGAAAATAGAAGAAACGCGATCGTAGCGGCAAAAAATTTTACGCTTTTTGAAAGCGCGACTTTGCGGCTAGCACTGTGCTGTAACATTATTTAACTCCTTAAAGTTAGTTTGTAATTATATACTAATTCTAATAAAAATCAAGAATTTTTTAGTTGAATGTTAGCTTAAATTGTGGAAAACAAAGCCGCGATCACGATCGGCGGCGAAAACGGAAAAAACTCCACATAAAGCAGCCAAAATAAAAGAAAAAACGCGCGAAATTACCTGCTCTCCAAAATTGACTTTCTGATCGCGGCAAATCTATTTGGAATCTGCGCGTCAATGCTGCCCGCGTCGCTCACAAGCACCACGCCGCCCCTTGAAATCGCGCGATCGCTTATGATCGTTACGCGCGAATCGCCCTTGAAAAATTCTGAAAGTTCCGCCTCTTCATCGGGGCTGACTTTGATCGTGATTTTCAGCGCGTCTTTGACCTCCGCCAAAAGCGCTTGCGAGAGCGCCTTTGCGATATTCGCGGAATTTTCGCCCGCCTCCACCGCGATCACCTCGCGCGCGATCTCAATCGCCACGCTAGACAACTCTTTCTCCAAACTCGCCGTGTGCTCGCCGAAATCTTGCAGCGCTTTGTCAATTTTGGCGATCGACTCCTTTAACTGCGCCTTGTGCTCGGCGATCTCGGCAATCATCGCGCCGCTCGCCGCCTGCTCGCCCTCGCGCCTGCCGTCCTCAAACGCGCGTTTCGTCTCGGTTTCAAGCCGCGCGGCGAAGTCCGCCTCCTGCTTTTCTAAGCGCGACTCTAATGTAACCACGCTATTTGCGAAACCCTCAACCTTCTTGACCAAATCCGCGACCAAACTATTTTCAGCGGCTTGAGTCGCCCTAATTTCATCTAACGCTTCGCGCGTCAGCGAAATTTTCGGCTCTTCGGGCGAACCGCCTAAACCCGCGGAGTTAACGGCGGTTTCAAATTTGGGCAAAGACGACGAGGGCGAATGTTCGTGTCGCTGCTGCCTCGCCGCCGCGGCTAATGTGTGCGACACCGTAGGGCGCGGCAAATTTTCGGCGAGTATTGACGCGCCGTCCTTTTGCGGCATAACTCCCGCGTCAAAGTTTTTGAACTCGTACTTGACGATCTTGTGCGTGTCAAAGTGATCGGGGGTGATGATAATCTCCGCCATTACTCAACCACTTCGTCTTCGCCGCCGATCTCAATTACGCCCTGCTCCGCGAGTTGCTGGACGCTATCTACGATCTTGCGTTGCGCCGCTTCAACTTCGCGCACTTTCACAGCGCCCAAATATTGAATCTCCTCGCGCATCGCCTCCGACGCGCGTTGCGACATATTGTTGAAAAACTTGTCTTTGAGCCCGTCGGGGGCGGTTTTTAGAGCGAGCGTCAATTCTTTTTTATCGACGGATTTCAAAATCTCGCGGATAGATTGGTTGTCAAGCTTAATGATGTCTTCAAAGGTGAACATCATATCTTTGATCTTGCTCGCGAGCGCCTCGTCAACTTGCTCAATATACGCGATCGTGGCTTTGCTAGCCTTTGCGCCGAGCCTGTTGAATATGTCCGCTACGCTCTTCACGCCGCCGACTTCTACTTTGTAACTTGTAAGCGATTCCAACTTCGTCTCCAAAACCGTAGATACGCGCTTGATGATCGTGGGCGAAATGTCGCCTAAATTCGCCATACGCATAGAAACTTCGCCGCGCAGGTCATCAGGAAAAATACTCAAAGTCTCCGCCGCGGAGCTAGCGTCCATATGCGCCAAAATCAGCGCGACCGTCTGCGGGTGCTCCGAAATAATAAAGTCGGCTAGCTGTTGCGGTTTAATTTTGCTGAGATACGCGAAATTTTGCCCCGCTTGCATAGATTTCGCGAGTTTTTCAAGGACTTTTCGCGCCTCTTCGGGACCTAGCGCTTTATAGAGAATCTCTTTGGCGTATTCAAAGCCGCCGCTGTTAATGTATTGACTGCTTTGGAAGATCGCGTAGTATTCCTCCAAAACCGCGCCGCCGATTTGCTTATCCACATTTTTTGATTGCGCGATATATTTGCTGATTTCGGTGATCGTATCCAAATCCATTTGCGAGAAAATTTGCGACGTGATGTCCTCTCCCATTTGCAGCAAAAAGATCGCGGTCTTTTCAGCGGACGCCATCTCTTCGTATTGCGATTGCAGGTGCGGCGGCAAGTTCATCTTAATCCCCTCGCGAAAGTTCGCATCATTTTAGCGTTTTTTTGTTTTTTCGGAGTTTTAGATTGGACAAAACCGAAAAACCGCGCGTTAAAAACATTGGAAATTTTAGCGAGCGTTAAGCGATCTTCGCCTCTTCTTTGCGAAAGAGGCGTAAGAGATTCGGAATGTGTTTATAGAGAATGATAAAGCCGATTATCACGATCGGCGCGTGGCTTTTAATAACGGGAACTTCGGGGTGGATTACAAAACTTAACGCGACCGCCGTGATCATTCCAGCGAGAGACGCGAGCGATGAGATTTTGAAAACTTTCGCCGCGACAAACCACGCGAGCAAGCCTAGCGCCGCCTCTATCGGCAATAAAAACATTACCACGCCCACGCCCGTAGCCACGCCTTTGCCGCCCTCAAAAAACAGATACGGGCTAAAACAATGCCCCACAACCGCCAAAAGCGCGATCGTCCATAAAATATGCGCGTCCAAACCCATAAAGACCGCCATTCCCATTACGAACGGACCCTTTAAGGCGTCGCAAGCGAATGTGGCGATCGCAAGTTTCGTAGCGAGTCTGGAATCGCGCTCTTTAACTACGCGCAAAACATTCGTAGCTCCCACGCTGCCGCTGCCGTGCGCGCGGATATTCACGCCGCCGAACGCCCACGCCAAAAGCACGCCGAATGGAATTGCGCCGATCAGATAAGCCGCGAGATAAAATTGGATATTTATGTTGGTTAATATGTTTGCCAAGAAGTCCATACGCCTCAAGCCTTATGATAAATTTTCGCGAAAGTATAGCAAGTTGTCGCCTTGCTTAAAATAACCTAAAATAAAAAATTGCGTTTTATTGGAAAAAGCGCGCTGAAAAGTGATTAAATAGTAAATATAAGTCGCTAAAATAATCAAAGCCTAAAAACTCCCTCGCGCGGGCGGCGGAGAAAGCTGCGTTTAAGGCAAAAACGCGGGCGCGATTTAGGATAAAAAGAGGTTTCGCTCTTGTGTCGGCGCGGCTTTGATCGCGCAAAAGCAAATTTAGGAGGTCTTTCGATGAAAGCGGTAGTTATGGCGGGCGGGTTCGGAACCAGAATCGCGCCCTTGACGCACTCTATGCCCAAACCAATGTTGCCGGTCTTGAACCGCCCGATGATGGAGCATATTATTATGCAGTTGAAAGATGTGGGCATTCGCGAGTTTGTCGTGCTCCTTTACTTCAAGCCCGAAATTATCAAAGGGCACTTTGGGGACGGCTCCAAATTCGGCATTAAAATCGACTATGTCCTGCCCGACGACGATTACGGCACGGCGGGGGCGGTGAAAAAGGCGGAGGCGCTTTTGGCGGGCGAGCCCTTTATAATCGCGAGCGGCGATCTGGTAACGGACTTTGATTTTAAGAAGATCGTGGCATTCCACGAAAGCAAGCAGAGCAAGATCACGATCACGCTTACGAGCGTCGCCGATCCGCTGCAATTTGGCGTCGTGATCGCCGACAAAAAAGGTCAGATCAAACGCTTTTTGGAGAAGCCGGGCTGGGGCGAAGTTTTCAGCGACACGATCAACACGGGTATCTATATTTTAGAGCCTGAAATCCTCTCGTATATTCCCGAAAATACCAACTACGACTTCTCAAAAGACCTCTTTCCGAAGCTAATGAACGAGGGGATTACACTCTGGGGTTGCGCGATAGAGGGCTATTGGCGCGATGTAGGAAACCCCGTAAGTTACCGCGAAGCTATGGAAGACATTATGGCAAAACGCGTGGCGTTGCCGATGAACGGCAAGCGCGTGAAAATCGGCGAGGGGGTGGCGTTCGTAGGCGAAGGCAGCGATCTGCCCAAAGGCGTCGCGGTAGAGGGAATCGCTCTGATCGGCGATCGCGTGAAAGTCGCGAAAGACGCGGTTTTGCGCAATGTGATCGTAGGCAACGACTGCGCGATCGGCGCGAAAAGTTTGCTTGAAAACTGCACCCTTTGGAACGGCGTCAAAATAGGCGAGGGCAACAAAATTAAAAACTCCGTATTCTGCAACAATGTCGCGATCGGCAACAAAACGAGCTTTAACTTCGGCGCGATCGTAGCCGAAGAGTGCGAGATCGGCAACTCGGTGCACGTGGAAAAAGACGTGATTGTGTGGCCCAACAAAGCCGTAGAGGATGGCGCGATCGTAAGCGGCAACATCATTTGGGGCGACAAATACAAAAAAGTCCTCTTTGAGGGCGGACAAGTCAAAGGGCGCACCAACATTGAATTGTCGTGCGAAATGGCGACCAAACTCGCCAGCGCGTTCGCCAGCACCTTGCCCGTAAACAGCCGCGTTTATATGAGCCGCGACTACCACCGCGCGTCAAGAATGCTCAAACGCGCCTTTATGTCAGGCTTAATGAGCGGCGGCGTAACGATGATGAACGCGCACTTTGTTCCCTCGGCGGTTTTGCGCCACGCTCTTAGCAAACACAAAGATGTGATCGCGGGCGTGCACTTCCGCCAATCCGAAAGCCAAAACCAGCAGACTGAAATTTTGTTCTATGACGAAGCTGGTTTGCCGATTAGCACCAACACCGAGAAAAACTGCGAACGAATTTTCTTCCGCGAAAATTTCCGCCGCGTGGCGAATGACGAGTTAGGCTACATCTACGAAGCCGGCTCAATGACGAGCGAATATCTCGCCGAGTTCAGCGGCACGATCGACCAAGAGGCGATCAAGAGCCAAAAGCCGAAGATCGCGGTAGATTTGCTATTTGGCAACACGGCGGTTGTCTATCCCGCGGCGGTGAATAACTTAGGTCTAGACAACATTATGCTGGACGCGTATTTTGACGATCGCAAGCTCTCGCGCCTCTCAACCTATGTGGAAAGCGCGCGCTTTAACGTCTCGCAGATCGTTAAGAACCTCAAAATGACGGCGGGATTTTTGATCTACCCGCACGGGCAAAAGCTAGAGATTTTCACGAATGACGGCAAAATTTTAGAGGGGCACGAGGCGCTTTTGATCCTCTTGCAGCTTCTTAACGCCACTGCCGCGCACGGCGAAAAGACAAAAGTCTATCTGCCCGTTTACGCCCCCGACGTGCTGGATTCTAAACTGCCAAATCTCACGATCACGCGCGGCAAAATGCACAATCTCTCAACGGAGACGCTCAAAGGCTACGATGTGATCGCGACTTTGGAGTGCGAATTCGCGTTTACGAACTTTGGTTTGAGTTTTGACGCGATGTATTCCAGCGTCAAGATCGTGGAGTTGCTATCAAAGAGCAACACGAAATTAAGCGATCTGCTCGTAAATAACGGGCGATATCACTTCGCGCACCAACAAATCCCGTGCGACATCTCAATGAAGGGCGTGATGATGCGCAAATTCAGCGAGGAGGCGATGGGCAAAGAAGTCAGCTTCGCCGACGGCGTGAAAATTATGACGGAGGGCGGCTTTATCGTGATGATCCCCGATCAATACGAAGAGGCGATCCACCTCTACATTCAGGCGAAAAACGAGGATTTGGGCAACAAACTTTTGACCGAATACGCGGCGAAGATCGCGATCTGGAAACAAGGCGAAAAAGCGTGAAAACACTACATTTAGCGTTTCTCTGGCACATGCACCAGCCGTGGTACCGCGATGAGCACACGGGCGAATTTATGATGCCGTGGGTATTCCTGCACGCGATCAAAGATTACGCGGAGCTTCCTTGGATCCAAAGCCACTATCCCACGATCCACGCCACCTATAACCTCGTGCCGTCAATGATGACGCAACTTGAGATTTATATTGAGGAGGGCTACAAAAACGATCGCCTGCTTGCTTTGATCGCCAAAAACGCCCCCGATCTCACGGAGAGCGAAAAGGAGCAATTGCTGGATAAGTGCTTTTTCGCCAATCCGCGCACGATGATCGCGCCTTTGTGGAGATTTAACGAGCTCTATCGCAAGCGATCAATGTTTCACACGGCGGGCGACGCCTTGCGTCAATTTAACGAAGAGGAGATGACCGATCTAGCGGTCGTATTCCTATTAAGCTGGTGCGGCAATTTGTTGCGCCGCGAAAACGCGCTCGTTAGAAGCCTGATTACGAAAGGATCGGGCTTCTCTCAACTTGAAAAAACCGAGCTTATAGACGCGCTCATTCACTTTTGCGGCTCTATTTTGCCGCTTTACAAAAGTATGCAAGATCAGGGCAAGATCGCGGTTTTCACTACGCCGTTTTACCACCCGATCCTGCCGCTTCTTTTGGACTTAAACGCCGCCAAACAGAGCGACTCTAATATCGCCACGCCGAATAAATGGAGCGATTACTCCGAAGACGCCGTCGTCCACGTGGAGGATTCGGTGGAGTGGTATAAGAAAAATTTCGCGCGAGACCCAGTAGGATTTTGGCCCGCCGAAGGATCGGTGAGCAACAAAGCGCTCGCGTTAATGGCGAAAAACGGCGTCAAATACGCCTGCACGGACGAAGACGTCCTTTTCAAAAGCCTCCCAAATCCGCACTACCGTATTGATCTTTACAAGCGATACGCGCTCGCGACCGAAAACGGCGAGATCGGCGTCTTGTTCCGCGATAAAGCGTTGAGCGATCTAATCGGCTTTAATTACAGCAATATGGACCCGATCGCGGCGGCAGAGGATTTTATGGCGAAATTAAGAGGCGTCTATGACGCGGTGGATTTTGACGCGATCGTGCCTGTATTTTTGGACGGCGAAAACGCTTGGGAGTTTTACGAAAATAACGCCTTTGACTTCTTCAACGCGCTCTACCAGCGGC
This sequence comes from Helicobacteraceae bacterium, assembly GCA_031286325.1. Classification (GTDB taxonomy): domain Bacteria; phylum Campylobacterota; class Campylobacteria; order Campylobacterales; family SZUA-545; genus JAIRNH01. The sequence continues at coordinate 11,803 of JAITUT010000089.1, read as the reverse complement.
TCTCAAACGCCGATTGGTGCCGCGCCGTTACGATCCCAGAGGCGTATCAGCTCGAGAACACGAAAAAAATTGAACTCAAATCCATTGAGCCCGGTAGCTGGATTTACGGCACATTCGGCACTTGGATGGGGCACAGCGAAAAAAACCGCGCGTGGGAGCTATTATCACAGACGCGCGAGGACTTCAAAGCGCGCGAAAACGACCTCGTAGACAGCACGATCGCGCTGATTAAAAAAGAGTTGATGATCGCGGAGGGAAGCGACTGGTTTTGGTGGTATGGCGACGACCACTACACGCCGCTCGCGGCAGAGTTTGATGAAAACTTCCGCAGCCATTTAATTAAGGTTTATAAGTTAATGGGTATCAAGCCGCACCCGTCTCTAAGCGATCCCATTAAACACGTCGAAACGGCGATAGATCAAATTCCGCAATCGGCTCCGATCTCGCCCAAAATTGAGGGTGAAGAGAGTAGCTATTTTGAGTGGATCGGCGCGGGCAAAATCGACCTCAGCCGCGCGTTTTCGGCGATGGATAGTTCGGGCGCTTTGTTTAAGACGCTCCAATTCGGCACGGACGGCAAGCATTATTACTTCGCGCTTTGCGGCAACATTGAGCCGATCAAAACTGGCGGCTACGAGATCAAAATTGAGACGAACGGCACGCACAAATACGAGCGTCGCGTGCGCCTCACAGACGAGCTTTCTAAAATTCCATACAGCGCGGACGGTATCAAGATCGCGCTTGGCAAGAATATTGAGGTCGCGATGGACGCGCCGCTCTCGAAGCCAAGCGATATGCTGGAAGTGGCGTTCCTGCTCTATAAACAAGAGACTTTGATCCAGCGCGTGCCGCTACACAACACGCTCACCCTCAAAATGCCCAATTTTGACGCGCTCTGGTATATTTGACTTTCGCGGGGATTTTCCCCGCTAAGGGAGCTAAAATGGACAAAGAGGCGATCTTTGAAACGTTACAGAGATCGTCTTTTTTGTCGTTAAAGGCGATTTTGAGGCTCTGCGCGAAAAAGATATGTTATGTCGGCAATCAGAAAAATACCGCGCGGTGCTCAATAATTATCTTGAAAATACCCAAGCGATTTTATGCGATCCGCTGATCGCGGCGTTTGAAAAATCTTATCTACGAACTCCGCGCAGGCAAAAAGCTAAAGCGGGTTTTAATTATTCCGTGTGTTTTAGTCTATAAACGATAAAGAAAATGAGAGCGATCTCGCGGCAACCCTGCTTATTAAAGAAATTACCGCCGATGTTACGCGCGGCGTTTTATACGATTTGAGGGCGCTTTAATTGCTTTTTGTCGCGCCGCCCGAATTAAAACCTGCTATTATTTACGCAAATTTATGCAGGAGTTTCTATGGAAAAGACCTCATTTCTGCTCGGCGTCCATTCGCACCAGCCGATCGACAACTTTGACCACGTAGTTTTGGACGCGGCGGCAAAGTCCTACCAGCCGTTCTTTGAGACGATGAATCTCTACCCCGACTTCAAATTTTCGGCGCATTTTAGCGGCTGGCTTTTGGAGTTTATCGCGGAAAAACTCCCCGATCTTTTCAAGTTGATGAAAACAATGAGCAAGCGCGGGCAAGTTGAGTGGTTCAGCGGCGGCTTTTACGAGCCGATTTTGGCGTCAATCCCATCGCGCGATCGCGTGCGCCAGATCAACAAATTAAGCAACTTTATTGAACGCCACTTCGCGCAACAACCCAAAGGTTTGTGGCTGACCGAGCGCGTCTGGGACGGCTCTATCGTAGCCGACCTCGTAGCGTGCGGAATTGAATACGCAATCATAGACGACTATCATCTGCTCTGCGCCGGCGTGGATAGCGATCGGCTAAACGGCTGGTATTTAACGGAGAACGGCGGCGCGAAACTCGGCGTATTCCCGATCAGCCAAGCTTTGCGCTACCAAGCGCCATTTTGGGAGCACAATGTCGTGGCGGAAAATATCGCCAAAACTCAGGGCGCGGCGATTTTGTTTGATGATGGCGAAAAATTCGGCGTGTGGCCCGGCACCTACGACTGGTGCTACGAAAAGGGCTGGCTGAAAAAGTTCGCTAAGGAGGTTTTGAGCCGCTCCGACATTGAAACGGCGCATTATCGCGACTTCAAAGCCGCCAATAAACCGCTAGGCGTCGTTTATCCAGCTGACGTCTCCTACGCCGAAATGGGCGAATGGAGCTTAAAAGGGCGCGATACGATCCGCCTTGAGCGGCTCAAACAACAAGTCGCGGAAGAAGATCGCATCTTTATTCGCGGCTCCACTTGGAAAAATTTTCTTGTGAAATATGAGGAGAGCGCGCGCATTCACCGCCGCGCCTTGGCGCTTTCGGCGCAAAATGACGACTCGCAGGAGTTCAACGACTTTCTGATGAAAGCGCAGTGCAACGACTGCCTCTGGCACGGCATCTTCGGCGGGCTTTATTTGCCGAGTCTGCGCGATACGGCGTGGCGATACCTGATCGCGGCGGAGGACTACCTTATTAAAAAGGGCAAAATCGCGCTCGGAGCGCACTTCGCGGATTGGAATTTAGACGGCTACGACGAGGCGCGCTTTGTCGCGGAGGAATTTGTGGCGGGCTTTGAGCCGAGGGGCGGCAAACTTACCGAACTCAATTTGCTAGGATCGCGCTTTAACTTACTGAACACTTTGACGCGCCGTTTTGAGGCTTACCACGACAAAATTGAGCTCAAAAATCCCGTTGCGGCGGACGACGACGCGATCACAAATATCCACCACGCCAAGCTTTCGGCGGACGAAAACGCGCTGAAAAACCTCGTAACCGATCGCTACGCGCGCGGCGGTTTCATTGACCACCTCGTAAAAAGCGAATTTAACTTGGCGCGCTTTTTCGCGCAAGATTTTGAGGAAATTGGCGATCAGCCAAACACGATCTACGAACTGCGCGAGGGACGAAAACAAGACGGCGTTTCGGCGGCTTTGGCGAGCGAAAAAATCGTGAAAGTCATCTCGCTGAAAGAGAACGAAATTAAAGCCGCGATCACGATTTTGCCGCTCCCCGAGCCCGCGATCTACGCGCAGGAGCACAACTTTCACTTCGCGGATTTAAGCCAAGTGATTGTCGGCGGCAAAAGCGCCGCCGAATCGCACGAGTTTGAGAGTGTCAAATCGCTAAAAATCAGCGATCCGTATCTGCATGGCGTTTTAGAGATCGCCGCCGATCGCGAATTCACCGCCTACACGCACCCGTTATACACCGTGAGCCAGAGCGAGAGTAGCGTGGATTTGACGGCGCAAGGGATCGCGGTGGCGCTCAGATTTGGCAAAGTGGGCGGCGAAGAGACACATATCAAAACGAGAATAGTTTTGCATTTTGGAAAGAAAGACAAATGACGCGCTTTAATTTACGGATCGCGGCAACTCTCTTCGCGGCTTTTTTCGCCGCGCTTTTTGTAGTCGGTTGCGCCTCGCGCGCGCCGACGTCTTACGATTCGTTTTCTCACAGGGCTACGGATTTTGAGAAAACGACCGTAACGCTCTCCGAAAAGGGTCTTAGCAAAGAGGCGATCCAAAACATTTTAGCTACAAAATTTCCGCCGAAAAACAAAACTTCCGTAGCTGTGATTTTTTTATATAGTTACGATAGCTATAACGCGAAAAATAACGATCTGTCGTATTATATTATGGATCGCGGAAAAAATATAAATTATGTTGAAAAATTAGTGCCAGTTCCCAGAGTATTTATACCTTACAAATTGACTTTTGACGTTATTCAAGAATTGGGTATCAGAAGTTTATGCGAATACACGTTGATTTTTTATAATAATTCGCGCAAATCAATGACTTTTTCGCAGTGGGTAAGCGGCGAATTTAAGTTTGAATCGGATATTGAGTTTTTGCTGATAGACAATCAAACAACAGCGATTATAGCGTCCGATAGATTATATTCAAATGTGATTAAAAAAAGCAGATTATTAAGCGCGGAAGATATAGAAGAAGCCGAAGATGAAATATACACGTTACAAGCAAAATTATTAGTGGAAAAACTAAATTTATTATTCAAAATGAATTAAACGCCGATCGCGCTACTAGCGATCGGCTGTGATTTGTAGGGGCGAACTGCGTTCGCCTATTAGCTTAATTTTTCAACAACGATAGCTCGTTTGCGAATAACTCTTCGTAACTTTCGCGTTCGCGGATTAGGCGATCTTTACCCTCCTCTACCGCGACTTCGGCGGCGCGGCGGCGCGTGTTGTAGTTGCTGCTCATCGCGAAACCGTAAGCGCCCGCGGCGTAAATCGCGAGCAGATCTCCGCGCCTTACATCTGGCAAATGGATATTTTTCGCGAAAAAGTCGCTACTCTCGCAGACGGGACCGACCACGTCGCAGAGGTTTTCGCCGCTGTGATCTTCCGCGCCGATCACCGCAACTTTGTGAAACGCGCCGTATAGCGCGGGGCGGATTAGATCGTTCATCGCGCCGTCTACGACCACAAAACGCTTTTTGCCCGCCTTTTTCTCGTAAATTACGCGCGTCAAAAATACCCCCGCCTCCGCCGTCAAAAACCTGCCTGGTTCGCACACGATCGTGAGGTCAAGCCCTTTGACCGCCATAAAAATCGCGAGCGCATAGTCCGCTGGCGCGATTGGCGTCTCGTCTTTGTAGGCGATCCCAAGCCCGCCGCCGACATTAAAAAATTTCAGATCAATTTCCAGCGCGATCAAGTTGCGGGCGAGCTCGGCGACCTTTTCGGCGGCTTCGGCGATCGCGGAAAGCTCTGTTAGCTGGCTGCCAATGTGAAAGTGAATCCCTATCGCCTCCAAATTCGCCGACTTTTTCGCCCGCAAATAAAGTTTTTTGGCGGTCTCAATATCCACGCCGAACTTGTTTTCTTTAAGCCCTGTAGAAATGTAAGGGTGCGTTTTCGCGTCTATCGCAGGGTTGATGCGCACGCTGATTCGCGCGATTTTACCCGTTTCGGCGGCGATCGCCTCAACGCGCTCTAGCTCCTCCTCGCTCTCGACATTTAAGAGCAAAATATCCTCCGCGAGCGCGCCTCTGATTTCGTCGTCGCGCTTGCCCATTCCGCTGAAAATTATCTTGTATTTCGGTACGCCCGCGAGCAAAGCGCGTTTGACTTCGCCGAAACTCACGCAGTCCGCCCCCGCGCCCTGAGCCGCGAAAGCGGCGATCACGCTCAAATTAGAGTTCGCTTTGATCGCGAAACATATTAGGCTTTTTCTGCCGTCAAAGGCGTTTTTGAATGTGTTATAGCGCGATTTCATAGCGTCAAAATCATAGACATAGAGCGGCGTTTGGTAGCGATCCGCGAGGGATTGGTAGTCGATTTGGGGGTTCATCTGCTTTCTTTCTGAAATTTTGGCGGCAATTGTAGCAAATCGGCGCATTGCTGGAAGTTTAATTAAAGAATTTCGCGCTTATGGCTAATCTATAACTAAATATCCGCGTAAAACAGCCAAATCAAACTTGTTTTAGGTTAAGCGCGATCGCTTGCGATCAACTGCCGACCGCTCCTACCGATTTAATCTATTCCAAAGTCTGCAGTCTCCCAGATCGCACGCTTTTTTTGCGTCTTTTTTCGCTTGATCGTAATTTTTCAGTTCATAATACGCTTTGCCGCGGTTGTAATAAGCTTCACCGTATTTTGGGTCAAGCTCGATCGCTTTCGTAAAATCCGCTACCGCTTCATCGTAATTTTTCTGATCAAAATACACATTGCCGCGAGCGTTGTAAGCTTTAACGTCTTTTGAGTGAAGTCCGATCACTCTCGTGTAATTTACAATCACTTCATAGTGCTTTTGCAGTTTATCATACACAAAAATGCGATTGCTATCAGAAGCTTTAGCAATTTTCGGATCAAGCCCGATCGCTTGTTCATAATCTTGTCTCGCTTTTTTGTAATATCCAAGTTCTTTATACGCGTCGGCTCGATTGTTGTAAGCTTCGGCGTTTTTTGGATCAAGCGCGATTACTTGCGCGTAATCATCAATCGCTTGATCGTAATTTTTAAGTTGATAATACGCTTCGCCGCGAGCGTTGTAAGCTTCAACGTCTTTTGGGTCAAGTTCGATCAATTTTGTATAATCTTTAATCGCTTGATTGTAATTTTGCATAAAATAATAAACTAAGCCGCGATTGTAGTAATATAAAGTATTCTTTGGATCAAGCTCGATCGCTTGCGTATAATTTTCAGTCGCTTGACTGTAATATTGCACTTTATAATACGCATCGCCGCGATTGTTGTAATATAAAGCTTCTTTTGGATCAAGCTCGATCGCTTGCGTGAAATCCGCGATCGCTAGATCGTAATACTCTAACTTATAATACGCAACGCCGCGATTGTAGTAAGCTACAGCAAATTTTGGGTCAAGCGCGATCACTTGCCTAAAATCTTCAATCGCTCGATCGTAATTTTGCAATTTGCTATACGTAAAGCCGCGATTGTTGTAAGCTACAGCATATTTTGGGTTTATAACTATTGCTTGCGAATACAAATTTATCGCGCCTTGAAAATCTCCGCGATCCGCGGCGTTATCGGCTTCCTCAAAGAGCTTATCTGGGTCTTGCCGCTCCGCCTGTTTCGTTTGTTGTTGCATATCTGTTTTAACTTCTTTTACATGGCTAGAGCAAGCCGATAAACCAAAAGCTAATAAGCATAAAACCACAGAAAGTCTGTAGTATTTTTGTCGCATAACACAACTCCTTAATTTGGGTTAAAAATTTTGTAACTATACAGTGTTATTTATAAAATAAAACGCGAAAAACGCGCTTTTTACATTGCCGCTTAACTCTGCTTGCGATTAACTGCTAAAATCCGCGCGATGAAAGACGAAAAAATATCAACTTTGCCAACGATCGCAGCCCTCGCCACCCCAGCGGGCAGAGGAGCGATCGCGATCGTCAGAATCAGCGGCGAAAACGCGACTATGATCGCGCGGAAAATCACGCGATCCGAAAATCTCGCGCCGCGTTACGCCCACCTCAAAACGCTCTACGGCGCGGACGGCGCGGCGTTTGACCGCGCGATCGTCATCTACTTCGCCGCCCCCAAAAGTTATACGGGCGAAGACATTGTGGAATTTCAAACGCACGGCGGAGAGGCGGCGGCGCGCGCGTTGATCGCGGAAATCACTAGGCGCGGCGCGGTTTTGGCAAAGCCCGGCGAGTTCAGCCTACGCGCCGTGAAAAACTCCAAAATGTCCCTCGCCGAAGCCGAAGCCGCCGCCGCTTACGCAAGCGCGCGCGCCGAAAAAGCCGCGAAGTTGCTGGCGCGGACGCTTTCGGGCGATCTGGCGAAATTCGCGGCGGAGGCGCGATCGCGGATTTTACGCGCTATGGCGCACGCGGAGGTTTCGATTGACTACGCGGAGGATTTGCCGAGCGACGTTTTCGGCGCGATCAAGTCGCAAATTGACGAACTTTTGGCGCTTTTGGACGAAGTTTTGATCGCCTCCAAACGGCGGCGCGGGCTTGTCAAAGGCTACGAAATCGCGATTATCGGCAAGCCGAACGCTGGAAAATCATCGCTTCTTAACGCGCTTTTGGGCGAGGAACGCGCGATCGTGAGCGAGATCGCGGGAACCACGCGCGATTTGGTGAGCGAAGAGATTGTGATCGGCGACGCGGCCGCGCGGATCATTGACACCGCAGGATTACGCCACAGCGCGGATCGTTTGGAAAATATCGGCATTGAATACGCCAAAAAAGCCGCCGCCAAAGCCGACATTACGATCGCTCTCTTTGACGGATCGCGCGAATTTGAGGCGGAGGATCGCGAGGTTTTGGAATTGGCTATGAAATCGCCGATACGGGTCGCGGCGATCAACAAATGCGATTTAGAAGTTAAGATCAATTTAAGCGAATTTCGCGATATAAATTATGTGAAAATCAGCGCGAAAAAGGATATTAAAGAATTGCTCGCCGCGCTCAAAAATATATTAGATCGCGAAACGGGCGGCGAAGAGATTTATTTGAGCAGCGATCGGCAAATTTCACTTGTGGAAAGCGCGATCAAAAATCTTACAATAGCGAGCGATCTTTTATCGCAAAATTCACCTGAATTATTTAGTTATTCCTGCAACGAGGCGATCAAAAATATAGGGGATCTTACAACGCCAATCGCGTATGACGAATTACTTGATTCAATGTTTAGCGAATTTTGCTTGGGAAAATAGAGTTTATTAAAATAATTCATAATATATAATTTGATTAAATTTCGCCTCTTCGCCGCCTATGGCGGCAAAAAGCCATAAGCGAGGCAATAAAGGCGTAAAACCTTAAATTTACGATCTGAAATCGTCAATCCAGCGCGATCTTGATCACCTCCTCAATGCGCGTTACGGGGATAATTTCCAGCGCGTCTAAGACCTCGTCCGGGATTTCGTCTAGATCAGTCTCGTGGTTTTTCTGCGGAATAATCGCCGTTTTGATCTTCGCGCGGAACGCCGCGATCAGCTTCTCTTTCAGTCCGCCGATCGGCAGAATTTTGCCCGTCAAAGTTAATTCGCCCGTCATCGCGACATCGCTTTTAGCCGCTCTGCCGCTCAAAATTGAGGTGATCGCGCACGCCATTGCCACGCCCGCGCTCGGTCCGTCTTTCGGGGTCGCGCCCTCAGGAACATGTAAGTGGATCGTGTGGCGATTGTAAATTTCAGAGGGCGAAATAAGTTCGCGATCTTTCGCGCTACCTTTATCCTCCTCGCGCCGCTCCTCTCCCGCCTCGCGCGGCGTCCCAAAAACGGGCGGAATGTCGGCTTGGTCAATCTTGATTTTGCCCGCGTCAATCAAAGTTTTCACTACGCTGTAAGCGATCTGCGCCGACTCTTTCATCACATCGCCGAGGCTGCCCGTAAGCTGCAAACCGCCTTTCGCGCGGATTTTGATCGCCTCAATTTTCAGCACGTCTCCGCCTACTGGCGTCCAAGCTAGCCCGTTAATAACGCCCACTAGGCTCTTTCTGCCCACCGGCTCAATCTCGTAAACTTTCTTATCCAGAAACTCTTTTAGATTCTCAACGCCTATCGCGATATTGCCCGTAGATTCGTCTGCCAGAAGGTTTTTCGCCGCTTTGCGCAAAACGCTGGCGATCGCGCGGCGCAAATTGCGCACGCCCGCTTCTTTCGTGTATTTCTCCGACATTTCGCGGATCGCGGCGACGCTAAAGCGCGCCTCGTCTTTTTTGAGCCCGTGTTTCGCCAACTCCTGCGGGATCAAATACCGCTTGGCGATCTCAATTTTTTCCTGCGGCGTGTAACTGCCCATCGCGATTATTTCGAGGCGATCGCGCAGCGGCGCGGGAATCGTGGCAAGATCGTTGGCGGTGGCGATAAAAATAACCTTGCCGAGATCAATCGCGAAGTTCAGGTAATAATCGCGGAAGTGCTCGTTCTGTTCGGGATCAAGAATTTCCAAAAGCGCCGCCGTAGGATCGCCGCGCATCGTGCGCCCGACTTTGTCAATTTCGTCCAAAACCATAACGGGGTTCATACTTTTGGCGTTAATGAGCCCTTGCACAATGCGACCTGGCATCGCGCCGATGTAAGTTCGGCGATGCCCGCGTAGCTCGTTTACATCTTCCATTCCGCCAAGCGCGATCCGCACTAATTCGCGCTTTAACGCGACCGCGATCGAATTGGCAAGGCTCGTTTTGCCTACCCCCGGAGGTCCCACGAAACATAAAATCGTGCCCCGCGCGTCTTTGGAATCCGCGCCGCGCTGCTCCAAAAGCTCTCGCACCGCGAAAAATTCCACGATCCGCTCTTTGGGCTTTTTCAGGCTGAAATGATCGGCTTCAAGCCGTTTCGCCACCGCCGCTACGCTGAGTTTGTGCGTGGAAAATTCGCCAAACGGCATTTCCAAAACCCACTCAATATAGGTTTGCAAAAGGTTCGAATCCGCGCTGTCGGGGTGCATTCTCGAAAGGCGATCGAGTTGCTTTTTCGCCTCTTTATAACCCTCTTCGGGCATTGAATCTTTTTTGGAATCGAGCTTTTTTTGGTATTCCTCGATCTCCTCCTCGCGCTGCGTGTCCTCGCCGAGCTCCTTTCTGATTTGCTTTAACTGCTCTTTGAGGTAATACTCGCGATTAACTTGCTCAATTCGGCTATGGACTTTGCTCTTGATCTCGCGCTGCAGCTTCGCCGCCGCGATCTGGCGGACGACATTTTCAATCAGCATCGTCAGGCGTTTTTCTATTTTGGTCTCCACGATCAGCGCGTATGATTCGGCGCGTTTGAGGCGCATCGCGCTCGCGACAAAATCAATTATTCGGTTCGCGTCCTGAAAATCGCCGATCGCGGATAATATATCGCCGTGAAAGTTCGGGCTGATAGAGACGAGCTCGCGCACATTTTCTTTCAACGCCTCAAGGAGCATTTCGACCCGCGCGGAATCAAAGGGCTCGCTCTCAATTTCTACGACATTCGCGTAAAGCGCCTTTTCGCCGACTTGATCGCGCACGATCTTGCCGCGCGAAACGCCTTGAAACAAGACTTTGATGCGCTTATCGGGCAGCGTCTGCTTGCGCATAATATGCCCGATCGTGCCGGCGTCGTAGTAACCGCCCTCTTTCTCGTCTTTGGTCGTTGCGACCAGCACGGGCAATTTGTGCGTAAGGGCCTCATTGACCGCCGCGATATTGCGCTCGTCGCCGAAAAATAACGGCGAGATCATAAACGGGTAGAGAAACATATCGCTCTCTATTATCAGCGGGATCGACGATGGCAAAGCGCCGTATTCTCTAGTGTTTTCCATCAATTACTCCTCTAAGCGGCTTTGTTTGTTTTTTTTCATATAAACCTTTTTGGCTCAAGCGATATTTACGCGAGATTTTGCCAGACTTTGGATTTTTGCGGAAAACTTGGGCGGCGAAAAAGTTTTGTTACAATTCGCGAAAAGAGGAATTTAATAAATGGCTAAACAAAACACGGCGAATATCGGTTTCGAAGAGCAGATTTGGGCGGCGGCGGATATTCTGCGCGGCAATATGGACGCGGCGGAATACAAGCACGTCGTGCTTGGGCTCATTTTTCTCAAGTACATTTCGGACAAGTTCGAGGAGCGTTACCGCGAGTTGGAAGCTAAAAATGACGATGTGGAAGATAAGGACGCCTATACTGAAGATAATGTGTTTTTTGTGCCGCTTTCGGCGCGTTGGAACGTGATTGCCAAAGTAGCGCGCAAGGAAGAAATCGGCACAGTCATTGACGACGCTATGCGAGCGATTGAGAAAGAAAACAAACGGCTGAAAGACATCTTGCCGAAAAACTACGCCCGCGGCGAACTTGACAAACGCCGTCTAGGAAATGTTGTTGACTTATTCACCAATATTCAGATGATTGAGCACGGCGCGGACAAAGACATTCTCGGTCGTACATACGAATACTGCCTTTCAAAATTTGCCGAACAGGAAGGAAAACGCGCCGGAGAATTTTACACGCCGTCATGTGTGGTACGAACTCTTGTCGAAGTTCTTCAACCGTTCAAAGGTCGTGTGTACGATCCGTGTTGCGGTAGCGCCGGAATGTTTGTGCAAAGCGCGGACTTTGTGCGCAATCATTCAGGTAATATCGGCAACCTTTCGATCTATGGGCAGGACGCCAACCCGACCACCCGCAAAATGGCTCTAATGAACCTTGCTATTCGCGGAATTGAAGCCGATCTAGGCGGATATAACGCCGATACGTTCCATAACGATTTACACCCAACGTTAAAAGCGGATTTCATTCTCGCCAATCCCCCGTTTAATCTTTCAGACTGGAACGACGGTTCGTTAAACAACGATCAGCGGTGGAAGTATGGTTTGCC
>JAITUT010000081.1 GCA_031286325.1 Helicobacteraceae bacterium | reverse complement strand
AAACATTTCGTTAAAACCCGTTGCCAGATCGCAACTACAGGCTTACCGCTAAAAGCTCGTTAAAACATTGCGTTAAAGCCCCCCTCTTGATAAGGGGGGTTGGGGGAGATAGTCCCTTTTTCGCCATTCTCCGCGCCAAAACCATACAAGAGAATTGTTTTAATGGTAAGTTCGTCTTTCTTTGCGCCTTGTCGCTCTCCGCTACTTTTATCAGCGAGTCGATCGCGGCTTTAATCGCGATTGCGCGCCTTTTTTATTTATTAAATTTATGCTATGATTCTAGCTTATAAAAGGAGTTCCAAATGTTTACAGCACAGCACAGCACAGCACAGCACAGCACAGCCGCGCTAGCCGCTCTTTATACCTGCAAGTTTTTCTTTCTTCAACATTAAATAGCGACGTGACGTCGCGGTTTGTTTTCTTATATCCGCAAGTTTTTTCTTCAATTCAATCTCATATAAGGGGTCTTATATGAGATAAACCAAACCACGCCCCTTTGTTTTGGCTTCTCAAGTTTTGCGAAAGCAAGCGTTCGCCTTTAGGCGATGATTTTTACAAGGAGAAAAAAATGAAAAAGTTGTTGACAACGGTTTTATTAGCTCTTGGTTTATCGGCTTGCGCCAACCATGTAGCGGACATAGAGGAGTATACGCAAGTAATTAAACTTGACCCAAAAAACGCTGAAGCTTACTACAAGCGCGGCAAGGCGTATTACTACACGGAAAATTACGATCAAGCGATCGCTGATTATACAAAAGCGATCGAAAATTATACGAAAGCGATTGAAGCAAAAGCGCCCGAAGCTAGCGAAAAAAACCGTTTTGCTAAGCCTTTTGCTTACATGGGGATTGCTAGCGCTAGCCAAGACCTTACTAGTACTCGCCTAGACCTTGCTCGTACTTACTATATGCGCGCCGAGGCGTATTCTGCGCAAAAAAATTACAATAAGGCGATTGAAAGTTATACGAAAGCGCTTGAGTTTAAGCCAAATGAGGCTTTTTATTACAACCATCGCGCCGATGCGTATTATGAACTGAAAAATTACGAAGCGGCGTTAAAAGACGCTGGATATGTGTGCAATTATCTAAGAGACTGCACACGTTATAATTTATGGGGATACCAGTTTGGACTACCTCGACGAAATGTGCGTTAGCGTGAGCGACGGTGCGTTTGTTGTAAAAATAACGTTATTTAGTTCGGCGGCGACACCTCTGCGGGAGGGTTCGCAGCCGTTCTTCCGCGGGGACGTTCGCAGTTGTTTCGCTCCCGCGCTTTTATCGCTTTGGCAGCGCGTTTAGTGCCAAAACGCTCGCCGATCTCGCGCCGTTTGGGCTTCACGGCGTAGATGTTTCAAGCGGCGTTGAAAGCGCGCGGGGCGTAAAAGATCGCGAGTCAATTAAAAATTCCTCTCCGCCGCCGCTAGATTATCGTAGTTTTGTCCTCTATCGCAGTCGCAAAATTATCATAGTTTTTCCCTCCGCCCCGGTCGCTAAAAATTTAGCGACCGAATTTTCCGTCGCTTTATCCTTTGTAAATATTTTTAATTTAATTATTAAAGAGCTTTGACTTAAGCTTTGGTTCTGTAGAATTATGGTCTTTATATAGCATTTTTTATGCTTGATAAAGTTAAAACCAGATTCAAAAATTGGATCAGGAACTGATAAGGAAAAGCGAATGAATACGCAGTTTGTAAACGCTTTGCAGAAGTTAGTAGCGGAACAGGGCAAAGATGTTCTGCTGAACGCAAAAATTGCGAAACCTCTATTGTCCAGCTATACTCAAAACGAGTATAAAAAAGAGCGACATTTATTGTTAGTCGCCATAGAAATAGGCGCGGCAAAAGAGATAGCAAGCGCGGACGATCTTGTCGCTTGCAATAAGGCGCAGATACGCCAACTAATGGAAGAGAAATTTATAAATGAAACCGCCGCTGCGGAGATAATAGACGTTCTGGCGTTTGTATTAAGAGACGATAACTCTAAAAGCATAGCGGCGCAAACTAAACCGCGCGATATAAACGAAGAACTACAGGAGATCGAAGTCAAGATCGCGAAAAATGACGGAACGTATAAATGGCAGGACTTTGTCAAAGAAATCACGGAAAGCGAAGAGTTTCTCTTTGATGACGCCGAGGACGCCGCGTTATGCGAAGATTTTGAATACGCCATAAGTTTGTATTCGCAAGTAATAGCTATAAACCCAAAAAATGCCGAAGCTTACAACGGTCGCGCTTATGTGTATTATGAACTGCGAAAATACAATAAAGCGATTAAAGGTTATACGAAAGCGATCGAGCTTAACCCAAAATATGCTGAAGCTTACAACAATCGCGCCGATGTGTATTATGAACTGCAGAAATACAATAAAGCGATTAAAGATTACGCGAAAGCAATCGAGCTTGACCCAAAATACGCTAGAGCTTACAACAATCGCGCCGATGCGTATTATAAACTGAAAAATTACAATCAAGCGATTGAAGACTATACGAAAACAATCGAGCTTGAGTTAGAAAACGCTGAAGCTTACAACAGTCGCGCCGATGTGTATTATAAACTGAAAAATTACAAACGGGCGATCGCGGATTTCACGAAAGTGATCGCGCTTAACCCAAAAGACGCTTCGGCTTACAACAATCGCGGCGATGTGTATTATAAACTGAAAAATTACAATCAAGCGATTGAAGATTACGCGAAAGCGATCGAGCTTAAGCCAAAATACGCTAAAGCTTACAACAATCGCGGGATTGCGTATTATGAACTGAAAAATTACAATCAAGCGATTGAAGATTACGCGAAAGCGATCGAGCTTGACCCAAAATATGATGAAGCTTACAACAATCGCGGCGTTGCGTATTATAAACTGCGAAAATACAATAAAGCGATTAAAGATTATACAAAAGCGATCGAGCTTGACCCAAAATATGCCGAAGCCTACAACAATCGCGGCGTTACGTATGACGAGTTGGTAAATTACGATCGAGCGATTAAAGATTTTACGAAAGCGATCAAGCTTGACCCAAAAGACGCCGTAGCTTACTTAACTCGCGGCTATGCGTATTATAAATTGCAAAAATACAATAAAGCGATTAAAGATTATACGCAAGCGATCGAGCTTGACCCAAAAGACGCTTCATATTACTACAATCGCGGCGCGGCGTATTCCGATCAGAAAAAACACAACAAAGCAATAGCGGATTATACGAAAGCGATCGAGCTTGACCCAAAAAATACCGGATATTACAACGCTCGCGGCGATGTGTATTATGAACTGAAAAATTACGATCTAGCGAAAAAAGACGCTAAAAAAGCGTGCGAACTAGGAGACTGTAGAGCTTGGAATATGTTAAATAAGAATCGGTAGGAGGCAATAGCGGTTAATCGCTGACAAGAGCGCGAAGCTTGCGCGGGAGCGGCGGCGGAAACGGCGCGTTTGTTGTGAAAATAACGTTATTCGGCGCGGCGGCAAGGGCGTGATCGCGATGAAACTCACGCCGAAAACAGGCAATTTGATCGGCGCGATCGTAGCCGACCCGAACGACCCAAGAGAGTTAATGGCTTTGACGGGCGAAGGCAAAATGATCCGTATTGACACCGCGACAATCCGCGAGGCGGGGCGCAACACAAGCGGCGTTATTATCGTGCGCGTGGAGGGCAAAGATCGCGTAGTCTCGATCGCCAGCTGTCCGCGGCAAGAATTAGACGACGAGGGCGAAAGCGAAAACGGCGGCGGCGAAAGCGAGTAATTTTGGGCGTTAAAAGTTCGTCAAAAAACATTTCGTTAAAACCCGTTGCCAGATCGCAACTACAGGCTTACCGCTAAAAGCTCGTTAAAACATTGCGTTAAAGCCCCCCTCTTGATAAGGGGGGGTTGGGGAAATAGTCCCCATTTTTCGCCATTCTCCGCGCCAAAACCATACAAGAGAATTGTTTTAATGGTAAGTTCGTCTTTCTTTGCGCCTTGTCGCTCTCCGCTATTTTTACCAGCGAGCCGATCGCGGCTTTAATTATAATTACGCGCCTTTTTTATTTATTAAATTTATGCTACGATCTCATTTAACAAGGAGTGCCAAAATGTTCACAGCACAGCACAGCACAGCACAGCACAGCACATCTAGCCGAGCCTAGCCGCCGCCATTTCTTTTTAACCGCGAGAAAGTTCGCTTTTTTAATCGCGATCACCGCGCTATTTTTCATTAGCCCCCCTAGTCAGATCGCGGCTGACAACTCTAGCGCGTTCAATAAAGGAGTCGAGGCTGTTGAAGCTGAAGATTACCATACAGCGGTGAGCGAGTTTACAAAAGCGATTAAAATTGATCCGAATAGTGCGGGCGCTTACGGTGGTCGCGGGTTAGCTTACAGAGAGTTAGGCGATTATAATAAAGCGATTGCGGATTGCGCAAAAGCGATTAAAATTGATCCGAATAACGCGTTTGCTTACATTAATCGCGGAGTGTCTTACGCTGATTTAGGCGATTATAATAAAGCGATCGCGGATTACACAAAAGCAATTAAAATTAATCCAAAATACGCTCTTGCTTACTATGGTCGCGGATTCGCTTACGGTCGTTTACGCGATTACGAAAAAGCGACCAAAGACGCCAGAAAAGCGTGCGAGCTTGGCGATTGCAGGTTGTTCAATAAAATGAAAGAGAATAATCTTTTGCGAGACTAAAAAGTAAAGAAATTCGGCTGTTTAGCTTAGCTTTGGTTTTGTAGAATTTCAGATCGTCTAGTAAGGAGATCATAATGCGCAAAAGTCATTTTAGTTTAACCGCGAAAAAGTTCGCTTTTTTAATCGCGATCGTTGCATTGCTTTTCAACAACGTTTGCGGCGCGAACGACAACTTTAACGCTTTCTTCGCTAGAGGAGAAGAGGCTATTCAAGCTGGAGATTTCCGGACAGCCGTAAGCGAGTATACAAAAGCGATTAAAATTAATCCGAATAATGCGGGCGCTTACGTTGGTCGCGGAGGCGCTTACTATAAATTAGGCGATTATAATAAAGCAATCGCGGATTTGACAAAAGCGATTAAAATTGATCCGAACAACGCGAAGGCTTACGCTATTCGCGGAGGCGCTTACGGCGCGTTAGACGATTATAATAAAGCGATCGCGGATTGTACAAAAGCGATTAAAATTGATCCGAAATATAGAGACGCTTACGCTATTCGCGGAAGCGCTTACGCTTTATCAGGCGATCTTAATAAAGCTAGCAAAGACGCTAGAAAAGCGTGCGAGCTTGGCACTTGCGAGTTGTTAAATTTTATGAGAGAGAAAAATCTTTTGCGAGACTAAAAAGTAAAGAAAAATAAATCGCTATGTTCCTTGAAAAATTTAATGACAAAACCCGCGATCACGAGAATTTGCGCCGCTTCGCTTAACCTGTTCTTTTGCCGATTGTCGGCGATCGCCTTTGTGAGGGCAATCGCGGTCGTTTTTAATTCCGCGTTTTATCACTTGAGCAACGCGTTCGACGCGCGCGAATGCGGCAATGTTTACCGTTTTATCTTTTTGCCAGTTAAAAATTTATAGTTATAATTTTTGCGATTGATCTTCGCTAACATTTTAGCTTTTTCATTTCGCGCTCTTTTGAAATTTACTTAATCCATAATTTACACTGTTATCTCTTACTGTGGCTTCCACTAAAACATCTCTTGGGTCATTATAAAAATTTGAGTTAAATATATTATCTACTTCATTTTGATCGCCGTTTGCGATCGCTAAAACGCATCTCATAAGTTGCTCCGCGCCGACATTTAAGTTTTTCGTATATAAAGTTAATAATTTCGCCTTAACATAATCGCCCGCCGCTTTACCCTTAAAATCGCTCTCAATTTTGTTCAAAATATCTTCGGGTAAAGAGCGCGGATTTTCGCGCGGATCGTCAATCATATAATCCCGCGCTATGGGAAGTTTGGGTAAAGACTGCGGATTTTCGCGCGAATCGTCGCTCGTCATTTCAACGCCCTTTCAAGCGAAAACGCCCCGTCAAAAACAGCCTGCTCGTCAAACGGGCGACCTATCAGCTGCAAACCCACGGGCAAATTGTCCGCGCCGTTTCCAACAGGCACGCTTATCGCCGGTAGCCCAGCGAGATTCACTGAAATTGTGAAAATATCGCTCAAATACATTTCCAGCGGGCTTTTGCGGCTTGCAAACTCAAAAGCCGTTGTGGGCGCGACAGGCGTCAAAACCAGATCGCGCTCCTTGTGAAGCGCGGCGAACTCGTCGGCGATCAGGTGGCGGACTTTCTGCGCCTTGCGATAGTAGGCGTCATAGTAGCCGCTGGAAAGGACAAACGCGCCTAAGAGCAATCGGCGTTTGACCTCGTCGCCAAAACCCTCGCTGCGCGTGCTCTCGTAAATCTCTTGCAGGCTCGATCCCGCGCCGCGCCGCCCGTAACGCACGCCGTCATAACGCGAATAATTCGCGCTCGCCTCCGCGGTCGCCAGCACATAATAGGTTGCTACGTGGTGCGCGCAGTCGCCCATTTTAGCGCGCGTGATCGTATGCCCTTGTTTTTCAAGCGTTGCGATCGCATCCGCCAAAGATTTCGCCACATCGGGGGCGCAATCAGCGATATAATTATCAATCACCGCGATCTTTAACTTACGATCGCCGTTTAGATTCGCCGCGCAATTCGCGTCCGCGCGATCGGCGCTTGTAGTATCAAGCGGATCAAACCCCGCGATCACGTCATAAAGAATCGCCGCGTCCTCCACATTTTGCGCGAGCGGTCCAATCTGATCGAGGCTAGACGAATACGCCGCCAAACCGTAGCGGCTCACGCGCCCGTAAGTGGGCTTCATTCCCACGCACCCGCAGAACGCAGCTGGCTGACGTATGCTCCCGCCCGTGTCGCTGCCAAGAGCCGCGATCGCCAAGCCGCCCGCTACCGCCGCCGCGCTCCCGCCGCTGCTGCCGCCCGGCACGCGATCAGTGTTTTGCGGATTTAATGTACGCCCGTAAAAACTTGTTTCGGTCGAGCTGCCCATCGCGAATTCGTCCATATTCGCGCGACCGAATGGCGACATTCCGCGCCGCGCCAAATTTTTCACAACGGTCGCGTCATAAGGCGCGATATAACCCTGCAAAATTTTGCTGCCGCTCGTGATCGCCCAATTTTTCACCTGAATGTTGTCTTTGATTAGGATCGGCGCGCCCTCGCCCGCTTCGTTTAACGGCTCGCCGGTAAGTTGCTCAATATACGCGCCGATGTTCTTGTGTTCGGCGATCTTGCGCTTCAAATCCGCTTTAATTTCGGCGATCTCGCCCGCGCTCATTTTAAGCGCCTCTTTCAATGTAACCACAAAAGTCCTTTGCAAAATTTAAGCGATTTTAGCAAAGCGGCTATAAACTATAATCCTTGAATGTCTTTTCATTTAGTTGAATTTTTAGCGATGATCGCCGCGCTTTTGATCGCCGTGATCGGGCACGAGATTATGCACGGCTTGGCGGCGTTTGCTTTCGGCGATCGCACGGCGAAAGACGCGGGCAGACTCAGCGTCAATCCCGCGCGCCACATAGACCCGCTAGGCACGATCGTATTGCCGCTCGTTCTCTACCTTTCGGGAACGCCGTTTTTGTTCGGCTGGGCGAAACCAGTGCCGATTGACGGCAAAAAAGTCTTAGAGCGCGGCGGGCATAAAGCGATGGTCGTAGTCGCCCTCGCGGGCGTCGCCTTTAATTTGCTGCTCGCGTTCGTCGCGGCGCAATTCCTAAACGAGATCGCCCCCGCCTCCGAGCTGAACAAAATGCCGTTTTTGGATCAATTTATCTCATACCTCATCATTTGGAATGTGATTTTGGCGGTCTTTAATTTACTACCGATCCCGCCCCTAGACGGCTCGAACGCCCTCGCGCATATTTGCGCTTACTTTGGAATCTACTCGGTCGGGCGATTTTTCGCGCGGATCGGAATGTGGGGAATGGTTATTTTGATCGTGATTCTAATGACAGACTTAAAGCTCCCGATCTTTTGGCTAATGGAAGCTATCCTTTCACTAATTATATGACGATCCACACCCCAGTTTTACCCGATGAAATTTTGGAGCTTTTGCGATCTAATTTGAAGGCGGATCGCGGAGTTTTTGTAGATTGCACTTTGGGTTTCGCGGGGCACGCGGATTTGATTTTGCGAGAGTTTGCCGATCTTAAATATGTTGGGATTGATCGCGACGAAACAGCATTGAGTTATTCGCGAGAAAAATTAAAAATTTACGGCGATCGCGTTAAGTTTTTGCGCGGAAAATTCAGCGAAAAAATTAGGGAAATTGATGATGATATTTGCGGGATTTTGGCTGATTTTGGAGTTAGTTCATTGCAGTTAGACGAAAAGAGCAGAGGCTTTAGTTTTAACAGCGAAAATTTAGATATGAGAATGGATCAAAAGAGCGAATTTTCCGCGCGAGAAATTGTGAATAATTACAGCGAAATAGAGCTCGCGCGAATTTTCAAAGATTACGGCGAAGAACCGTTTGCGAAAAAAATCGCGAATTTAATTGTAAATAACCGCCCATTTGAGAGCGCGAAAAATATAGCTGAATTGATCGCGCGGCATATTAAAAAAGACAAAATTCACCCCGCTACAAAAGTCTTTCAAGCGATCAGAATCGAGACGAACGACGAGCTAAAAGAAATTGATAAATTACTTGATTTTTTGGAAATAAAAACGTCAAAAAACGCCCTGATTTTGTGCGTGTCGTTTCATTCGCTAGAGGATTTTCGGGTAAAAGATCGTTTCAAAAGTTGGGCAAAGAGCTGCGTTTGCCCAAGCGGCGCGTGGCGATGCGAATGCGGCAATAATAACTCAAAGGGCAAAATTTTGACAAAAAAGCCGATCGCGGCGCGCGAAAGCGAGGTAAAAGAAAATCCCCGAAGCCGCAGCGCGAAACTCCGCGCGTTTTTGTTTAATTAAATTGCGCTATTATTTCACGCTTAAAATGTTTCGGAGGCAATATGAAATTTGACGATATAGCTGATGTCGCGCCCTCAAAAGGCATTGACGCTTTTTTACCTAAAGCCTTGATCGCGATGGGGCTTGGGTTTTTAATTTTTATGCCCAAAATCTATATTTCAAACGAAATATATATTACGAGCACGGAGATAGAGAGATCAAGATCGCTTTTGGAATCTTTGCAAGATTCAAACAACCGCTTGCGCCGCGAAATGGAAACTAGGATTTTAGAGTTGGAAGACCCCTATGAAGAATAATGAAATAAATAACTTAAAAAAACGGCTTTTGGATCAGCAAAAAGAGTTAGTTAAATTGCGGGAGCAAGACGCGCTGACAAATTTGCCGAATCGCGCGAAAATGCAGAGAGATTTACGCGAAAAAAGAGGCGAAAAAGCATTATTGATCGCCGATATAAATAAATTCGCGATGTTAGGCGCGGTTTATGGTCCGAAAATAGCGGATTTTATGATCCAAAAGATCGCGATGATAATTAAAGAAATCACGCCTAAAAAGGCGCGAATTTACCGCTTGCAAGGCGATGAATTCGGCGTGTGTTTTGAGAGCGCGGAGGATGCTAAAGGCGTGAATGAAAGCGAGATAATAAACTTTGCGCAAGATTTGATCGCCAAAATCTCAAAAAATGTAATTTTTTACGGCAAAATTGAGATTCGCGCCGCGATCGCGATCGGAATCGCGTTCGCAAAGGACGAAGAAGCGTTGCTTTCGCGCGCTTTGATCGCGCTCCAAGAGGCGAAATCGCTAGGCGGCGCAAACATTTTTTGCGTATATTCGCAAGGGCTTGAAACTTTCCGCCGCCAAAAGACGAACCTCTATTGGATTCCGCGCGTCAAAGCCGCGATTGAGCGGCAGGCGATTGAGTCGTGGTATCAGCCGATCGTCTGCAACAAAACGCGCGAAGTTTCGCGTTACGAGTGCCTCGCGCGCCTCAAAGACGAGCGCGGCAAGATCGCAGACCCGTATTTATTCCTTGACGCGGCGCGGATTTCGGGTATTTTGACGGCAATTACGCGATCTATGATCGCTAAAAGCTTTAAGTATTTCGGCGGCACTGGCGCGCACTTTTCAATAAACATCACCGAAAGCGACCTGCAAGAGGACTATTTGCCAGAATTTTTGCGCTCAGAAATGCTTGCGAACAACTTAAACGCGCGGCAAATCACCCTTGAAATCGTAGAAGACGCGAGCGCAAAATCGGTCTATTCGCACATAAACCAACTTCTGACGTTGAAAGATATGGGCTTTTTGCTCGCGGCGGACGACTTCGGCGCGGCGAACAGCAACTTTTCGCGCATAATGGCGGTGGATATTGACATCATCAAAATTGACGGATCGTTTGTGAAAAACATCGCGTCCAATCAGAGATCGCTGATGATCGTAAAAAATATGGCGGATTTCGCGCGCTCAATCGGCGCGAAAAGCGTGGCGGAATATGTTGCCAATCGCGAAATTTACAAGAAAGCCTCCGAGATCGGCGTGGATTTTTCGCAGGGTTTTTACTTCGGCAAACCCGCGTCGAAGATCGCGGCGGCTAAAAGGGGCGCGGCGTGAAACTATGCGTGGCTCTTGATCTCTCTAGCGCGGCGGAAAATTTGGCGGTAGTTTCGCAACTTTCGGGGCTTGATATTTGGCTTAAAATCGGCTTGCGATCATTTATTAGAGACGGCTGGAAGTTTGTGGACGCCGCGCGGCGCGAGAGCGGGGCGAAAATTTTTCTTGACTTGAAACTCTATGACATTCCAAACACGATGGCGGATTCGGCGCGCGAGATCGCGGATCGCGGCGTTGAGATGTTTAACATTCACGCGAGCGCGGGCAAAACCGCAATGGAGCGCGCGGCGGCGGCGATCGCAAACTCCGCGGCAAAGCCGATTTTGCTCGCCGTAACCGCGCTCACGAGTTTTAGCGCGGACGAGTTTGCGGCGGTTTATCACGCGGAAGTTGAGGCGGCGGCTCGCGAAATGGCTCTTATGGCGCGCGGCGCGGGGTTAAACGGCGTGGTCTGCTCGGTCTGGGAAGCGCGGGCGATCAAAGCCGCCGCGCAGAAAAATTTCATCGCGCTGACGCCAGGAATCCGCTTCGCTGACGGCGCGGCGGACGATCAATCGCGCGTGGCGACGCCAGAGGAGGCGGCGCGGCAGGGCGCGGACTTTATCGTAATGGGTCGCCCGATTATCGCCGATCGCGATCCGCGATCCGCCGCGATCCGCGCTCTAAACGCGATCAAAAATAACGCCCATTAACGCCGCGCGGCGCGATAAACCAAGCGCGCTAAAATACCGCCGTTTTGGAGCATAAATGAAATACAAAAACCAACCGCAACGAGTCTGAGAATCTAAAATGCGCGTTTCATATCTTGGCGGCAAACAAATTAACGGACGCCAAGTAGCGCGAGCAATTGACGCAGACTCGCTTTCAGGGTTTTAGTTAAAATTCGCGGGATTTATTAAAAGGATCGTCTTTGGATCAAGAGAAAATTTGGGCGGCGTTTCAAAACGATCCCGCCCTTGCGGAGAGTTTCAAGGCGGCGCGTTTTCGCCACTCGCGCTTAATCTCCCTGATTGCCCGACAAACGGGGGGGGGGGTAATTGACCCCGACCTCAAAATCCTCAACATTGGCGTGGGAGACGGCGGTTTTGAGGCGCTTTTAGCCGATCGCGGCGTGAAAATTTACTCGCTCGATCCTGATGAAAGCGCGATTAGCAGAATCAATCAACTCACTAATCGCGCCAAATGCGGTTACTCGCAAAAAATCCCCTTTGACGAAGCCTTTTTCGACTTTGTCGTGATGAGCGAAGTTATCGAACACTTAAGCGACTCTGCGATCGCCGAAACGCTCGGGGAGATCAAACGGGTTTTGAGATCGGGCGGCAACTTTTTCGGCACCACGCCGGCGGAGGAAAATCTCGTAAATTCAATCTGCGTCTGTCCCAAGTGCGGAGAGAGGTTTCACAAGTTCGGGCATTTGCAGAGTTTTTCGCGATCGCGCCTAGCGGAAACGTTAGACGGCTTCTTTACAGAGGTTAAAATCGCGCGAGAATATTTAGACGATCCAAAACGACTCAACACTAGAGGCAAGATCGCGTGGTTTTTGAGGAACGCGCTTATAAAAGTCGGCTCTTTCGGACAAGGCGAGCAATTCGTTTGGGCGGCAAGATCGTAACGGCGCGATCAATGCCCGCGAAATCAGCAAAGCGGCGCATACTATAATTCGCGAAAATTAAAGGTCTGACAATGTCAATCTCACTCTACAACTTCGCCCGCCTCATAAGAAACGCGTTTAGCAAAAGCCCGGGCAGGAAAGACGAGGCGCTGCGCCTCTTTGCCAATATGCTTTCCGAAGACTTCCGCCTCACGTGGGGAAATTGGGATTGGTATAAAGACGCGGAGTTTAACGCCTTTTTGGAGAAATTCGGAGAACGAAACGGCCTCAACACCCACCGCAAATTCCAACTGCGCGAGCTATTAAAACTCACGCGCAATGTGGCAGGCGACACCGCCGAGTGCGGCGTATTCACAGGCGCGTCCTCTTATTTAATCTGCCAAGCAAACTTCGCCGCCTCCGTTGCCAAAAACGGAGAGGGCGAAATTGTCGGCAAAATCCCGCGCAAAAAGCACCTTTTGTTCGACACATTCGCAGGGCTTAGCGCGCCCGCTAAAGAGGACGGCGGCTATTGGCAAAAGGGCGATCTCTGTGTCGGCGAAGAGATCGCGCGCGAAAACCTAAAGGAATTTTTAAGCGCCGTTGAATTTTACAAGGGGTTAATTCCGAGCCGCTTTGCAGAAGTCTCTGATCGCAGGTTTTCATTTGCGCATATTGATGTGGATTTATATGAGCCGACTCGGGATTCGCTGGCGTTTTTCTACGATCGCGCAAACGCGGGCGGCATAATTTTGTGCGATGATTACGGCTCGGCGTTTTGCCCAGGCGCGACAAAGGCGTTTAATGATTTTATGCGCGATAAGCCAGAGGAGATTATCGTCCTTTCGGGCGGCGGGTGTTTCGTGCAAAAAAGCGCGGTTTAATCAAATTTTGGGCAGAATACCGCCTTAAAAACCTCTAAATACGCGGGAGTAGCTCAGGGGTAGAGCACTTGCTTCCCAAGCAAGATGTCGCGGGTTCGATTCCCGTCTCCCGCTGGTGTTGTTTAACCTTTTGCAGAGTAGCAAAACAGCGATAATTATGAATACTGTCGCTTGCGTAAATATCGGCTCTCGCGGAAGCCGTTTGAGTACATACCAACTTCCGCGCTGGCGCTATTGTACGGGGCTCAATCGCAATTTGTAGATCCAAGAGAGCCGTCGTGCCGTTCTGGAGTGACGAAGAGGAAGAAAACTGCGTTAAAATGGTCAACGCGATCTGCGAAAAACGCCGCCCAATCCGCCGCGATCCTATGTATGATTTCCGAGATTTTGTAATGTTTGCTGAGGATAAAAGGTTCTTGACGAACTTTGCGCGGATTATAGAACAATTTCGCGCGTTTTGATTGATCTTTCAAACCCACTTCGTGCCAAATAGCGGGTAGAATGGGTTACGCTGCCAGATATTAGGATATGCTTGCCAAGAGTTACACTTATCGCACGGATTCATCTTGTAAATTTCGCAGTTGAGATTCTTCCGCCACAACTCTTTTGCGCGATCGCTCTCGTATAAATCCCAAATCGCCTCGTCGGCGATATTGCCTAAATACAAGTCGCCCTGTTCGGCGGGGCTCACCATACAGCACGAGATTGCGTTGCCTTCGCGCGAGAGATAATGCGGCACAAAGAGACTGTAGCACGGATATCTCCGCGCCTTGTGGGATTTTTTAGAGGGTTTTGCGGCGGGTTCGATAGAGTTTCGGCTGGCGTCGCTAACCTCGCCGCGCGCCTCGCGCTCTTTCTCTTCAATAGCGGTCGCGTCAATTGAGCCCGCCCAATTCACAAACTCCGCCTCTGCGATCACGCCGCAAGTCCCCAAACGCGGCGCCCAAAAGTCGCGAAACGCTTTGACCTGCTCTTTGGAGTTGATTTTGCCCGTAAGCACGCGCAGAAAAACGATAATTTCCCTGCCCGAATCGTTGATCGCTTTCAGACAATCTTCCGCGTTTTTCACCGCGCGATCGTAACCTTTTGAATTATTTATGCGCTCGTATTGTTCCGCGCTTGTGGCGTTGAGTGAGATCGTCAGAGTGTTTATCCCCGCTTCGGCTAACTTTTGCCCAAATTCATAGCCGATCATTGTGCCGTTTGTGGTTACCAAAATTTGAGCGTTCGGGCGGTTTTCGCGCGCAAACTTTACCGCCTCAATTAAACGCGGGTAAAGTGTGGGCTCGCCGAAACCTACTAAAAGGTATTGATCGTAGGCGCGAGTTTTACCCCCCCCCCCCCCCCACCCTACGGGGGGGAGGACGAAGGTCCCTCCAACTCACACCCTCCCCCGCCCGTTCCCTGCGTCGTTTG
>JAITUT010000053.1 GCA_031286325.1 Helicobacteraceae bacterium | reverse complement strand
CTATAAAATGCAAGATTATATCCGCGATCGCCACGAAGTAACCGTGCCAGAATCCACAATCTACTATCGCATCGCCAAATTAGGCTTCGCAAAGAGGGCTAGGAGGGTGTGATGAGTCGCCCTTTGGCGGTTTCGCTGTTTGTAATGATCGCCGCGCACTCGGCGTTCGGCGCGCTAAACAGCGTGAAAAACAGCGAAATTTACGTCGAAAAGATAAATTCGCGCGGCAAAAATTGCGCGAAAACCCCCGAAAACACAAACGAAAAGAAAGAAAAAGAGAATGTGCCGCACTATAGGTTGTCCAGCGCGGCAAAAAATTTGACGTAGATTTCGGCGTAATTTCACGTCAAACAGGCTAGGTTTCGGATCTAACTTCGCCGTGATTTTTTACGCCGATTTTGGCAAAAAATCAGCGCGAATTATAAAAAATCAGCCGCAAATCACGTCTTTTGTTTCTCCAAAATCGCCCTCGCTAGCTCGCTGTCTAATGTGGTCGCGTGTGTGTGAAACCACGCGGGAATGCCCTCCATAACATACTTTTTCGCTTCTTTGGGGCGCGCGAACATATGCTCCATTTCGGCGAGAACGCGGTTGTGCTCTACGATGTGATCTTGGCGCGAAGAGACGCCGCAATCTACCATCATAAGCCGCTCGCCCTCAAAGTGGTTGTATGTGTGGTGCAAAATCTCCTGACAATGCTCGTAAAAATCGCTGTTATTCACGGCGGCGATCGCGTTGTTCAAAATCCGCACAAACTCCTTGTGCGTTTCGTCCATTGAACACACGCCCAAGACATATTGATTAGACCATTCGACCATTTTACGCTCCTTTCGCGCGGCTGCCGCGCTTTTCGCGGGTACAACCGCCCGCATTTTATAATCCAATCGCTAAAAAATTATAATCGCGCGAAAGGTTTTAATTTGCGGCTGGATTTTCTGCATAAAAAATTGATGAATTTGAGCGATGAGGACGCGCGAGCTATCGCGGCGTTAGGCGCGGCGGGGCGGCGGATCGCCTCTTGCGAGAGGAGCGCGTCCGTAGTGAAAGAGGCGATTTTGGCGGCGGATTCCAAAGCCGTCTTTGAGCCGATTTTTTATTATGGCGTAGCTAAGAAAGCAATGATAGATCGCCTAATCGCCGCGGGTTTTACGATCGCGGTGGAGGCGCAGGAGATTGACTCGTTTTTTATTAACGACGCGTCTTTGATCGCGCCTCGAAATTTGCTGAAAATTCGCGATCTGCAAATTGCCCGCGATCCTACTTTGCAAAAGACGGCGTTGGACTTTTTCGCCGCGAAAAAAATTACGCCTTATCTGGGTGTGAAGAACACTCTCTCAAACTCGCTTTTAATCCGCCTGCCAAATATCAAGGCGCGCGATCTGGTGAATACGCTCGCGCTGGACAATGTTTTCATCACGAACGGCGAGGGCTGCACTTTGGGTTTGGGCGTTCCCTCGTCTGTGGCGCAGAGTTATGGGTTCAGTCAAGACGCGGCTCGCGAGGCGATCTCGCTCTCGTGGTCGCCCGACGCCGCCGAAAGCGAACTCCTCGCCGCGCTGGAAAAGGTCGTATTCCGATACGAACAACTTGCGAGGCTTGCCTGATTTAGAGTGAATGTTGCGGCGAATAGCCCAATTTATTTTAATTTTAACTTTGCGGGGTTGGATCGCGAGCGGCGGAATTTACGACTTTTGCGCGAGGAGTTAAATAATGATTGGCGTTGATATTGTCTCAATAGAGCGAATTGAAGCCCTAATTAAACGTTTCGGCGATCGCGGTCTTGCGCGGTTCTTGAACGAAAGCGAGATCGCGCTTTGCGGCGGTCGCGCCCAGTCTATCGCAGGTTTTTGGGCGGCGAAAGAAGCGATCGCGAAAGCGTTAGGGTGCGGGATCGGATCGCAGCTTTCATTCCGCGAAATTACGATCGAGAAAAACAAATTCGGCGCGCCGAGCGTGAATTTGTCGCGCCGCGCTATGGGCGTTTTCCGCGTGGAAAGGGTGGCGATCAGCATTACGCACGAAAAAACTTTCGCGATCGCCGCCGCTTTTGTGAAATTTCATTAGTCTTTCGGATCGTTTTTTGCTTGCTATTGAGTTAAATTTGCGGCAAAAAGGAGTGAAAATGGCTACGAGCGCGGTAGATGGGTTGGGGGCGAATATAGACGCGTCCCTTACATATAATCCAAAGAGTATGCTGAGCAAAGATTCGTTCCTGCTCCTTTTGATGACGCAGTTAAAATATCAAGACCCCACGAGTCCTATGGACACCGACAAAATGATCGCGCAGACGGCGGATATGGCGGTTATTGAGGCGCAAGAAAATATCCAAAAAGAGATGGAAAATATGATCGCGCAATTCAAGCAGACCAGCGCGTACCAACTCGTGGGCGCGGTGGGCAAACTCGCCGATACGGGGCTAAACGCGATCAAGTTTACGAGCGAGGGCGCGGAGTATAAAGACTTTTTGTATTACGAAGACGACTTCACAAACGGCGTTTTGAGCGTAGTTGACGATAAGGGCAATTTGGTGCGTTCAATGGTTGTAGAAAACGGCTTCAAAGGCTTGCGCGAGTTTGTTTGGGACGGCAAAAACTCCGCGGGCGTCAAAGTCGGCGCGGGGGTTTATAGCATTTACGCGGAATACACGGGCGCTAACACAGGCAAATCATATAAGAGCGATCTGGGCGTTTATCCGATTGAATCTGTCGTGCTTGACCAAGCCACGCCGCGCCTGTATTTGGGCGGCGAGTATTACACGCTAGACCAAATCCGCGCAATCAAAGATCGCGTATAAATCACAGATCGCGCATAAGCGGCTTTAGCCAAAAACGCGGCGATCTAGGGCGCGATCGGATCGGTTAAATTTTATAAAGAAAATACCTCTAACGTATCCTAAGCCGCGAACAACAAATTGCGCTCGGCGCGATGACCCTGTTTTGTTATTGCGGGCTTGACCTCTTGAATGAGAAGAAACGAGATTTTTCAGCAAATCCGCGCAATCAAAGATCGCGTATAAGATCGCGGATATTAAACAATAATAATATGCGATCGGGCGAACGCAGTTCGCCACTACAATATCACGGATTGCGGAATATGGAGATAACGAGAGGGATTATTTAGAGAGAGTTTTGGCGCAATTAAAGGTCTTTTTCTTAACAAATTAAGGGCTGGTCGGACTTGCTCGCCTTTAATTTAGTTAAAGGGAAAAACAAATGAAGATCGCGCAAAATTCAAAAATTGCACAAAAATTACACACGGAAGAAGCGCAGAAAAAATTCGAGAGTCTTTATTTTGAGGCGGCGGAGCTCGCCGAAGGCGACTACTCTTTGGCGAAGGAACTCGCGCGGATCGGCGATAAAAATCGCCGCTGGACGCTTTCGGTTTATCTATATTTTTATCGTTTTCGCAACAAAAAATATAAGCGTCTTCGGGAGATCAGCGATCTTTTGTCAGCTTACATTACAAAAAAATCGCGGGCTTTTGATAGGTTTGCGGAATGAAAGAGAACATTTTTAATCTTGTAAAAGAACAAGTGGATTTTCGCGCGTATTTGGGCGAGTTTTACGGCGTGGAGTGGCGCAAAAATAACGGCAATTGCCCGCTTTGCGGGAATAAAGACGCCTTTTCTTTTAACGATAAAAAGAATTACGGCTTTTGTTTCGCGTGCGCAAGCGGCGGCGACGTGATTAAGTGGGTGGAGAATATAGAGCAGATCGCGCCTTTGGAAGCGGCGCGGAAAATTTGCCGCGATCGGAATATCCCGATCGGCGAAGATGAAGATATGAGCGACGAGGAGAAAGAGAGGGCGAAAAAGACAAGAGAAGATCGCGAAAAAGAGCTAGAGAAAAAACGATCCGCGCTAGAGGCTGAAGCGGCGGAGCGCGAAAAAGAGGCGATAAAGCAAGCGACATATCAAGGCGGCAAAACGCATTTTGATTTGATAGATTTAATTGAGCCGCTGAAAGCGGAGCATATTGATCCGTTGTTCCCGAACGATAACGCGATATTTCGCGAGGAGTGCTTAAAGTATTTAGGTTGGAACGCGAACGAGGAATCAATAGAGATTTTAATTAGAGACGGCGAAATAATACGAAACATTAAAACGCGGCAAAAATGGGAAGGAAAAGGGCGCGTAGGAAGCGGCGGGATACGCAAGACTGGAAAATGGCTAGGGATCGCGGGGGCGCGGGCGTTTCCGTTTCCGCTGGATCATTATAAAGAGCGCAAAAATTTAGACGATCGCGTGTTTGTGTGCGAGGGAGAGAAAGACGCGCTGAATTTGGTCGCGCTAGACGTAAACGTTTTGACTTTGGGCGGAGTTAGCTCTAAGTGGGAGGGGGCGAATCTAGAGCTTTTGCGCGAGAAAGACGTTTATATTTGGTTTGATCACGACATAAAACATAGAGATCATAAGGGAAATATAACGGGCGGATACCCGAATATGATTTTGCGCTATCAAGAAATAAAAAAAGTCGCGCGATCTTGTTCGGTCGTTTTGCCGTTTAAGATTGATCCGTTATTAACAAGCGGATATGATGTAACGGATTTTATACGCGATCGTAAAATAGAAGATAAAAATCAATTATGGAAAGCGATCGCGTATAGCGTTTTCGCTTTAACAAACGAGATAATTGACGAGATAAGCGAACATACCGAAAGCGATTTTAGCGCGTATAAAACAGAGGCGCGAATAACGCCGTTAAAAGAAATTTTCAAGGCGATCGGCGAAAAAACTTTACCAGTAAAAGGCGAGCGCGATATAGCAGGGTTGGATACGCTTATGGATCAATTCTATAAAACAAAAAAAAATCATAAAAATTTTATTGGAGCGGTAACGGAGTCTTTTGGCAAGAGCAAAGACGAGACGGAAAAACTGTTAAATATATTTGAAAGGGCGATGAATTTTCAAAAAAAACTAGTAAATGAATATAAAAAGACAAATCAAGCGGACATTTACCGCGAAATGTTCAGAGCGGCGAACGAAGCTGGGTTTCCATTCGCGAATTATAAAGAAGAATTATATATTTGGAACGGCGCGCATTATCAAAAATTAGAGACGTATCAAATAACGGATTTTTATAAGTCGCAATGTTTAGCGGCGCGAATAGATATTAAATCGCAAGTGAGCGATCAATTAAAACATTTCAAAAATAATATGATTAACTTTTCGCAAAATTTAGACGGAACAAAAAAGGAGCAAGCGAACAAAAGAGAACGTTTTATGGCGTTTAAAAATGGAACGGCGATTATTAGAGAAAACGGCAAATTTACCTTTAGACCGACGCACGAGAAAAACGACGCGATCGTTAACATTTTGCCCTTTAGTTACGATCCGAAAGCGAAAGCTCCAAAATGGGAGAAATTTTTAGCGCGCGTCTTGCCTGATGAAATGGCGCGAAAATGCGTAATGGAGTTTTTCGGCTATTGTCTGTTTCCCTCAAATTTTTATGAAAAATTTTTATTTTTATACGGGAGCAGAGGATCAAATGGAAAGTCTACTATTTTGGCGGTTTTAAGGAAATTTTTCAGCAAAGAGAACGTAAGCAATCTGCAACTCCAGCAATTTGTGGGGCACGAATTAGTCGCCCTGCATAATAAAATGTTGAATATCGGCTCAGAAATTGACGCTAGCAAAATAGACGCGGGACAGATGAGTATGCTCAAAGCGTTAACAAACAAAGCCGACGTGGTAACAGTTAACCCTAAGAATCGCGAGCAATTTGATCTAGAAAATACGCCGAAGCTAGCTTTTAGCGCGAACAGAAAACCGAAAAGCAATATGGACGACGGCGTATTCCGCCGTATGCTTTTAATTAACTTTACGCAAGAAATAAAAGGCGATGAAAAAGTATACGACATAGTAGAAAGATTTAACGATGAGATGTCGGGGATTTTGAATTTAGCGCTGGAGGGTTTGCAACGGTTAATTAAAAACGGCGACTTTAGCAAATCGGCGGCAATGGAGCGCGATCTTAACGAGTACGTGGGCGCGACTAACCAGATAAGATCGTTTGTAACGGAGTCTATCGTTTCAGAGCGGCAAACAATGATAACGCGGCGCGATCTCTATATGCTTTATAGCGCGTGGGCGAAACAAAACGGCGAAAACGCGATCACGCAAAGAGCTTTCACGGAGAAACTGCGAGAGGAACTGCGCAACGCGAATATAAACTTTACGGAAAAAGCCGTGAAAATAAAAGGAGCGGTAGAGCGGTGCTGGGTGGGGATTTACGCGCGAAAAGTAGTAGAAGAATTTAGCGACAAAGGCAAAGAGCGCAAAGCCGAAACGGTAAATATAAGCGCGAGCGAGCCGCCGATCGTGTTAGTTTTGCCGCAACACGAGACAACCGAAGACGTTTACGCGGATAACGAGGGGGCGGACGATGGATAATTTGCCCGGTATGCCGCCCGAAGTTTCCGCCGCGCTGGATATTTGGCTCTCGAACGCGAGAGTGGATAATGATTTTACGCCGACGAGCGATCGCGAAACCGCGCGGCTTTTAGGCGAAAAGCAGATCGCGCAAGTGAGCAAAACAACGATACAGCGGTGGCGCGAAAAATATAAGTGGGCGGAGCATTTAAGCGGGATCGTAACTTTGGCAATGGCGGACGCGGAAAAAAGAAAAGTTGTAGAAAAGCACACGCAAAGGCAACTTATAGAAAAAAGCGCGGACGATCTAACGAAAATACGCGAGATCGCGAATAGCTGTTATGAGTCAATGGAGCATTACGCGAAAGACACGGCGGACTTAATGAGGGAAAATCCGAAAGCCGTGAGCAACGAGCGAATGCGCTTAACGCTGGAGATTTTCAAGACGGCGAGCGATCGCGAAATGAAGACGTTAGATCGCAACGCGGCTATGGATTTAGCTGATCGGATAACGGGCGAGCAAGCGCTGGCGAAACTTGCGGCGGAGATAATAGATATAGAAGCGGAGGCGGAAAATGTCGGATAATCCCGCGCCGAATAAAACCGCGCGCGCCGCGTTAAAGATCGCGAAGTTTTTGAGCCCGAAAATTTTCGAGAATAAGACGCCGAATTTTCATATAGAGTTATTAAATTTTGTTTTCGGCGAAGGAAAACGAAAAGCGGCGGCGGTTTTTCGCGGCGCGGGAAAATCAACTTTGTTAAACAAAATTTTCGCTTTCGCGCGAATTTTTTTCTTTCGCGAGCCGTTTATTTTAATTGTGAGCGAGAACGAGAAAAAAGCGAAGTCGTTTTTGCGCGAAATAAAAAGAATGATTGATTTGGCGGAGTTGGCGCGGCTGGATATTAAGCGCGGCGACGTGTGGAACGAGGAAGACGTAGAAGTAATTAGCAACGGCAAAATTTGCCATATCGCCGCGTTAGGGCGGGGACAAGACCCGCGCGGCGCGTTAAGAGACTCAAGCCGACCGACTTTAATGATCTTAGACGATATAGAAAATCGCGCGTTATTATTATCAAAAGAACAGCGCGAAAAATTAAGCGAATGGTTACAGAGCGATTTATATCCGTGTTTGCACCCGGACGGCGAAATACTTTTTATGGGAACGATTATCAACGAGGATAGCGAATTAAACCGCGCGATTAAAAGCGGCGCGTGGGACGTATTCGTCAAGCCGATAATAGAGAACGGGCGATCGGCGTGGGCGAGCCGTTTTCCTTTGGAAACATTAAACGCGATGAAAGACGAACTCTATAAGAACGGACTGCACCACGTTTGGTACAATGAATATCTATGTTTGCCGCGATCGGCGGAAAAAGTGTTATTTAAGCCTGAATTATTTAAGTATTTTAAGCGCGTGGAATTTGCGCCCGAAACCGAAAAAGTTATATTGAAAAACGCGCGCGATCGCGATGAAATAATTACGCGCAAGCCGATCGCGATAATAAAAGACGACGAAGAACGTTTGCCGATTGAGAATTTGCGCGTTTACGCGGCTATGGATTTAGCGAGCGCGAAAGGAAAGGACAGAAGCGCGATCGTGGTTTGCGGCATTGACGGCGCGAAAAATATATATGTGTTAGGCGTTTATTGCGGGTTTTGGAATCCGCACGAGAAAAGCGTGGCGGTTTTACGGGCGAACGGAGAATTTAAGCCGCTTAGATTTGGCATAGAGCAAGGAAACGCGCTGAATGATTTTTTCTATACGGTTGACGTGGCGCAACAAGAGACAAAAATTCGCGTACCGATTGAGCCGTTAAAGGCGCACGGGAGAAATAAACAGACGAGGATCGCCGCCTTACATTCTTGGTTTATGACGGGGCGGGTTTATTTTAACCGCGCCGATCCGAACTGCTCTTTACTGGAGGCGCAATTGACGGCGTTTGACGAGGCGGCGGAAGGGGCTGAAGACGATCTGCCCGACGCTTTCGCTTATATTTTAGATTTTATCGTGGGTAGAAACACAAGCGCGGGTCGGCTGGCGGAAAGCGAAGAGGGATTATGGAATTAACGGCTTTTAGGTTTTCGGCAGAGTTTAGCCTCGCGCTTTGTTTTTGCTTTATGGTCGGAAATTGTGAGCCATTGCATATTAGAGCGATGATCCGCGCCGCCGCATTTAAGCGGGATTACGTGATCTACCTGATAACCGGGACACGCGCCTTTTGTCTTGCCCGTAGATGGGCAAGGGTGAGAGAGCATAAAATCGGCGCGGGCTTTTCTATCGCGCGCGGCGAAAGCGTCAAGCGAGAAGCAGAAAATAAGAAAAACGCAAAAGAGAAATTTCATAGGCGAAATAATAACTGATTACAAAAAAGCGCGCGAAGTTAGAGACAATACCGCGCGTGAGTTTTACAATTAGGAAAAAATAGATGACGGCGGAAGAACTTGAGGCTTTTTCGGCGCGATTAGACGAGATTTTCGCGCAAAAGAGAGAGAAGCGCGAAAAAGAGACGGCGGAGAATTACGCGCGGCTTTTAGCGGAAAACCCGCCGCCGCAGGAGATAGAATTTATAGACGCGCCTACAGACGCGTTTGGAAATGTGATCTACGGCAAAGACGGGAAAATTAAAGAGCCGATCGCGGGAACATTTAGCCCGGCGGGGCGCGCTTTATTTGAGGGCGAGGGATTTTGGAGAGATGTAGCGCGGACTGCAACGCAAATACCATTAAACTACGCGGGGCTTTTGGCGGGCGGACACGAAAAGCCGATCCCTTTTAGAGACGACGGCGCGAGCTGGGCGGATTTAGCGCGCGCTTTGGAGAGCAGACAAGCGCAAGCGGACGCGAGCAAAAGGACGGCGGCGGAGCGAAGGCAAGTAGAAAAAAATATAGAGGAATTTAATAAAGCCGAAGGGTTAGGCGCGATTATACCGGGCGCGAAAGTGATTATAGACAGCCTTTCGCCGGGTAAGATACTTGGGTCAATACCAGACCCGCTTAATTTTGTAAGCGTAGGCGCGGGTGGACTCGCGGCAAAAGTTATAAAAAGCACAGCTGGGAAAGTCGCGCTCGGCGCGGGAGTAGGCGCGATAACAGAAGGAGCTATCAACAGAGCGCAGGCGGCGCTTTTTAATTTCGATCGCGCCGATATGACGCAGGAAGAAAAAGACGCAGAAAAGCTTTTAGCTACTGCGTTCGGCTCTGCGTTTGGTTTGTTTGGCGGCGGACTTGGCGCGG
>JAITUT010000052.1 GCA_031286325.1 Helicobacteraceae bacterium | reverse complement strand
CTATAAAATGCAAGATTATATCCGCGATCGCCACGAAGTAACCGTGCCAGAATCCACAATCTACTATCGCATCGCCAAATTAGGCTTCGCAAAGAGGGCTAGGAGGGTGTGATGAGTCGGGTTTGCGCAAAGTTAGCGGCGGTTTTCGTAATGTTTTTCACGCTCGTTATTTTGGCGGGCTGCGGCGACGCGAGCGACAAAGGCGGCGTTTTGGGTTCCGCCGCGCCGCCTTTACCCGCCGAACCGCCGCAAATCACGACTCCGCCTATCGTATGTACGGCGAATTGCGATAACTCAGGCGAAAACGGCGGCGACGGCGGGTCAGGCTCTACTAACGAAACAGGAAATTCTGGAAACGAAAACGGCGCGAACGGCGGCAATTCTGGGGCGAGCGGCGCGCAATACCGCATTACGAGCGCGAAAGATAGCGATGCGTCTTTCGCGCCGCAAGTTATCGGTCGTTAATTTCTCTAATGTATTGATCGCGCGCCTCTTTGGGTGTGTTTTTGGCGGCGGGGATTTGCAAAACTTCGTATTTATGCGATCTCGCGCCGCCGTCTTTGGCGAGTAGGCGCAACTCTATAATGTCGCCGATTTTCACGTTTTTCGCCGCTTTCACCGCCGCGCCGCCCACTAAAACCGCGCCGTGCGCGATCATATCCTGCGCTACCGCGCGGCGTTTTACAAGATTTACGGCGTTCAAAAATAGGTCAATTCGCATACAAGATTCTACAAATTTCGCGATTTTGCTTGAAATTCGTAAAACGCGCGTAGCGATCGGAGGCTAACGGCTATAATTCCCCTCTCGCAAAAACCTAATAAATCCCGCCGCGAGGAGTAGAATGAATAACTTGTTTGAAATTTCAGCGGCGGAGTTTGTCGCGAAAATCCGCGAATTTGACGTGATTTTAGACGCTAGATCGCCCGCGGAGTTTGAAAAAGCCGCGATCCCAAGAGCCGAAAATTTTTTCGCGCTAGATGATTTTGAGCGCGCGGAAGTGGGCGCGCTTTACAAGCGATCGCCGTTTGAGGCGCGTATTTTGGGCGCGGCGAAAATTTGCGAAAACCTCGCGCAAAATCTGGAAAAATTCTATGAGATTCACACCCCCGCCGACAAGATCGCGATTTACTGCGCGCGCGGCGGTTTGCGATCGGCTTCGGTATCGGTCGTGCTGGCGAATATCGGCTATCGTATCTGGCGCGTAGCGGGCGGGTTCAAAAGTTATCGCGCCGAAGTTTTGCGCTATTTCGCCGAAATGCCGCCATACAAATTCGTGGTTTTAGACGGGCTTACGGGCAGCGGCAAGAGCGATCTTATCGCCACGCTGGATTGGAGCGTGGATTTAGAGAATTTGGCGCGGCACAAAGGCTCGTCTTTCGGCGCGATTTTAGGCGCGCAACCCGCCGCGATGAAGTTTGAAAACGATCTGCACTTCGCCCTCGCGCGCTTTGCGCCGAATTCTACGATCGCGATCGAGGCGGAGAGCAAGGCGATCGGCAAAGTCGTAATGCCGAGCCAGCTTTACGCCGCGATGGGCGCGGGGCTCAGAGTTTTTGTCGAATCGGAGATTGAAGATCGCGTGGCGCGGATTACCCTTAATTACGGCGCGATCAGCGAGGAATTTTTTAACGCGGCGATGCGAAAGATCGCGCCGTATATTTCGCGCAAAATCGCCGACGCCGTTCGCGCCGCTTTTGATCGCCGCGATCTAAACGAATGCGCGTTTTTGTTGCTTACGGAATACTACGATCGCGTGTATAAACAAAACCCGCGCCGCGATTATACGCTCAAATTTCGCGATTTGCCGAGCGCGACCCGAGAGTTAAACAGCCTGCGCGCGCGCCTTTAAGAAATTTTCGCTAACATTTCCGCGCCGATACCTAGTAGGGATACGCAAGCCGAACGGATCGAGCAAAAGGAGGCATTTATGAAAAAGTTGGCTCTCTTCGCCCTTTTTGTGGCGGCGGCGTTTGCTAAAACAGACCCGGCGGTGGCGGCGGCGATGCTTGATAAAGCAGATGCAATGGCGTTGGCGGCGCAAATCGCGTCTTATTCCGTGTTGGCGGCGGTCGTGGGCTTGGGTCTCGCGGCGCTAGGCGGCGCGATTGGTATGGGTAACGCGGCGGCTGCGACTATCGCAGGCACGGCTCGCAACCCTGGTATGGGCGGCAAATTGATGACCACGATGTTTATCTCGCTCGCGATGATTGAAGCGCAGGTGATCTACACCCTCGTTTTCGCGATTATCGCCCTTTACGCAAACCCGTACCTCGGGGACTTGTTCGATCTTCTTAAATTGCCGCAACAGCAATAGATCGTTCTGCGCAAACCCGTTTGCGGGGTTGTTCGATCTTGGTTAAGTAAGACAAATTTTGGAGTCGCCGCAGGCGACTCCTTATGCGGTCGTGGTGAAACTGGTAGACACACCATCTTGAGGGGGTGGCGGGGCGACCCATGCGAGTTCGAGTCTCGCCGACCGCACCATTGTTTTAGCGGCGGAAAGTCTAAGATTCCGCCGAATCCGCCTCTACAAAACACGCGCCGTAAAGTTCGGCGTAATCCTCCAACATCAGCCAAAGCTCCTGCGCCGTTACGCGATCAAAGTTTTCCAAAAGTTCGTCGCGCCACTTTGCTACGCGATCCCACGCGATTTGGCTCTGGCGATCTCTAAATTCCTTTGAAAGTTTTTCCGCCGCCAACGCCGAGAGCAAGAGCCCGTAGGCGATCGCGTTAAAATACGCGCGATCCGCCTCCAAAATTTTCGGGTCCGCGCCGAATCTTTTTTGCGCCGTGTAAATCTCGCGCCCGCGCGCCAAAATCACATTTATTCGTCTGAAGTCCTCGTGTTTCATAACGACTCCTTAATTTGGCGAATTTTAGCCTATAAAGACTTCTCGCGAAAACAAGTTGCCGCCGCGCAAGCGGCTTCGCTCTTTGACGCTTGCGAAAATCGCCGCCGCGCCTCTTTGCGGTAACGGACGCTTTACATCGTTTTTGCTAGGCTCGCGGCTTCAAAATACCGCGCGTTTCGCAAACGTTTCAAAAACTTGATCGCGGGGGGATAGCCAAAAAAGGCGCGGGGAATTTTCGTAATATCTCGCGCAACTACAAACGCGCGCATTGAGCGCATTGTAAGCAGTACTGGCAACGACGGGAAATTGTCAGTTTAACTTCATTTTGCCCGCGCGGTAGATCGCGCTCTCGCCCGCGATCTCAACGATCACGAGAAATTCGCCGTTTGTTACATAGTATTCGCCGTCCGTCTGGATCGCGAAATTTCGCGCGGCGAGTTTTCTGCCCAGCAAAATGTCGCCGAAGCCGCCCAAATATTCGTTGCGCGGGATTTTCAGAAATTCAAGCGGGTTCAAAAATTTTTCGCCCTCGTAAGCAAACTTTCCCTCCGAGAGCCTTGCTAGGCTCTTTAACGCACCGTCCGTCTCCAACGCCGCCGCGATGTCGCGCCCTAACGACCTGACATAACACCCCTCGCTTACCGCGCACTCAAACGACAAAAATGGGTGCGAATAATCAGCGAGGGCGATCTCATAAACCTCAATGGGGCGCGGTTTAATCTCAACATTTTCGCCCGATCGCGCGAGTTTGTAGGCGCGCCGTCCCGCGATTTTGATCGCCGAATAAATGGGCGGCGTCTGCATAGAAACGCCCAAAAAACTTTGCAAAACGCGCTGGATTTCGCAACTTTCAAGCGGCGCGATCTTAGCGATCTCGGTGATTTTTTCAATATCCAGCGTCTCGCTTTTCGCGCCCAAGATCAGGGTGGCGGCGTAACGTTTGGGCGTTTTGTCAAGATACGAAAAAAGGCGTGTGAATTGCCCGAACGCCACGATCAGCGCGCCGCTCGCAAAGGGATCAAGCGTCCCAGAATAGCCCGCGCTTCTTACGCCATACTTTTTTTTGAGGCTTGTTAAAAAGGCGTTGGAACTCGCGCCGGCGGGCTTATCGGCGGCAAAAAGCGCGTTCATTGGAAAGGTTTGTATTCGCTGTAAGCGGCGATTTTGAACATTTCGCGGTCACTCGGCGTGTCGCCGTACGCGTGGATTTCGGCGAAGTCCGCGAGGTCGTAACGTTCCTTGATTCGCCGCGCTTTTTCCGCGCCTTTGCAGTTTAGCGAGGCGAGATTGCCTGTGAAAAAGCCGTCTATAACTTCGGCTTTTGTGGCGATCAAATCCAATCCGCGCTTTTTCGCCCACGGCGCGACCCAAAGCTCAACGGACGCGCTGACAATCGCGACTTTATCGCCGTTTTTAAGGTAAAAATCTATTTTTTCGGCGGCTTTCGGGCGGATAATTTGGTCAATTCTTTGATCGGAGTAACGATTGGCGAGATTTTCTAAATCCGCGTATTTTTTGCCGCCGAAAAAGTATTTCAAAACATATTTTTTTGCGACAAAATCCGGCAATAATTTCATATAAAAAAGAGCAATGATCGGAAACAAAATTATAACGCCTAAAATAACTTGCTTTTGATCGCGCGAAAATTTAATGAAATCAATCATAGAATCTTTATTTGTTA
This sequence comes from Helicobacteraceae bacterium, assembly GCA_031286325.1. Classification (GTDB taxonomy): domain Bacteria; phylum Campylobacterota; class Campylobacteria; order Campylobacterales; family SZUA-545; genus JAIRNH01. Next base: position 5,100 of record JAITUT010000052.1, on the reverse strand, counting down.
TTGTGCCGTCAAAATCAAATAAAGCTAACGTCATAGTCGCGCAACAAAACTTTTGAATTTTTCGCCCCGCTCTTTGTATCCTGAAAACTGATCAAGGCTCGCCGCCGCTGGGGAAAGTATTCCTACTGAACTCGCGTTCATTTTTTCGCCCATTTTCGCGATCGCGACATCCAAAAATCCGCATAAAACCGCGTCTATATTGCGATCGGCGGACATTTGCATAACTTTATCGCGATTTGCGCCTATCGCGTAGATCGTTACGCGCAAATTCTTTAACACATCAAAAAGCGGCGTTAAATCAGCGCCTTTATCATCGCCGCCTAAAATTAAATGCAGCTCTCTTTCGCGATAAATTTCAATCGCTTGTAAAGCAGCGTCATAGTTAGTTGCCTTTGAATCGTCAACCCACAACCTATTATGCTTATCTCTGAACTCCTCAATCTTATGCGGATCAACCTTAAAAGAGTTTAATAGATCATATCGCGTTTCTTGAAACAACGCTTTAGAGACCCCTAACGCCATTAACGCGTCTTGCAGAAAGCAACCCGCAAAATTGATATTAGCCATATTAAGCTCAAAAAACCGCGCTAAATCTTCATTTGTTTCGTAGTAACAGCAAAACGCTTTCGTAGGATAATTTTCGTATTTTTTCGGCACGATCGCAAGCTCTCCTTCGCGCAATAGATCAAGCGGTTTAAGTTTCGCTTTTTCGTATTCGTCAAATGTTCCGTGCCAACTAATATGATCGGGCGTGATAGGCAATAAAACATACAAATTTGGGCGAGCTTTTTTAGTGTAATGGATCGTGAAACTGCTAGTCTCCAAAACCCAAATTTTCGCTTCCATATCAAGCTGCGCCAGAGGCGAGCCAATGTTGCCTCCGACAAGCGCGCCTTTGTCTTTGAGCAAGAGCCCAAGCATCTCTGTCGTAGTCGTTTTACCGTTTGTGCCGCTGATCCAAATTGTAAACGGCGAACACTCCGCGAATAAGTCGTATTCGCTTATTAAATTTTTCGCGCGCGTTATTTGTTTATGATGCGGCGGTATACCGGGAGAGGCGATCTCTATGTCCGATTTATTTGGATCAAACATATCCATAGGCAAAAGACGGTTCGAGCCAAACTCTTCAACTTGCTTAAATTTGTCGTCAAAAACATCGCAGTTGCCGAATCTTTTGGCAATCGCCATATTTGTTTTACCATAACCGAAAAGCGTCATTTTCATTTCATAATTCCTATTAGCGGATTTTGATCGTAATTAACGCTAGTATATTAGATAAAAGCGCGATAATCCAAAAACGCACGATAATTTTATTTTCCGCCCACCTTTTTAACTCAAAGTGATGGTGTAAAGGCGCCATTAAAAATATCCGTTTTCTGCGTAACTTATAACTACCCACTTGCAAAATTACCGACACTGTTTCCACCACAAAAATAAAGCCGATCAATAAAAGTAACGCCTCTATTTTGGATAATATCGCTAAATACGCGATAAAAGCGCCGATTGAAAGCGATCCCGAATCACCCATAAAAATTTCCGCGGGGTTGGCATTAAACCACAAAAAGCCGAGCAACGATCCGAGCATCGCCGCCGCCACAACTACGACTTCGCCCACACCGTTAATCCCAGGCATTAAAAGGTTATGGCTTAAAATCGCGTGTCCCGTGATATAAGCGAAAAACGTCAAAGTCGCGATCGCGAATAAACTAGGCGTAGCGGCGAGTCCGTCTAACCCGTCCGTTAAATTTACCGCGTTGCTACTGCTTACGATCACCAAAACCCAAAATAAAAACATATAAATTCCGTAATCTCCGATCGACTCTTTTATAAAAGGCAAATATAATGATGTATTAAATCCAGGAATGATAAATAATAAATATCCTACGAAGCCCGCCGCGACGATTTGATATAAAAACTTTCTGCGCGCCGAAAGTCCGCTCTCGTTTTGGCGATCTTTGACTTTCGCCATATCGTCAATCATTCCGATCGCGCAAAAGATTGCGATACACAAAAACGCGATCAATACAAACAAATTCGTCATATTCGCGGTGATTAACGCGGCGAACAACGCGCAACCGATAAAAACCGCGCCGCCCATTGTGGGCGTATTTTGTTTCTGAATATGGCGGCTCGGCGCGTGCCGAAAGATCGGCTGCGTCGCCCCCTGCCGCTTCGCCCACGCGATAAATTGCGGAATCGCGAATAACGAAAGCGCGAAAGCGATACAAAACGCGGCTCCCGCGCGAAATGTGATGTAGCTGAACAGATTAAAATGCGCCAAATCCGCCAAAAAATAGAGCATAAAACCACCTTGTAGAAATATTATTTAAGCAACTTTCAAAGAAAATTTTGTTTTTTCGGCAAAAGTTACTGAAAATCGGCGAAATTCGCGAAAAATCGCTCAAAGCGTCCGTTTTTTTAAGTTGCGAATTATATTATTACACCCTTAATGAAATTTCAGATCGCTCGCGGCTTGGATTTCACCTTTGTTGCTATTTTGCATACGACCTTTTTAATAGCGCGTTTTTGGGGTAAAAATGATACGGACAAATAAAGTTTTACTGGTAATCACAGACGGGATCGGGCACAAGCCGCGCGCGCGGAAGAACGCCTTTTTGGCGGCTGCGAAGCCGGCGTATGAGCGTCTTTTCAAAGAGACAAAGACCGCGCTCCTAGCCACGCACGGCTTGTCGGTCGGTTTACCCAAAGGGCAAATGGGCAACAGCGAGGTCGGGCATTTGACTCTGGGCGGCGGACGTATTCTATATCAAGATTTGGTCAAGATCGGCAAAGCGATCGAAGACGGCTCGCTACGTGAAAACAAGGCGCTTATAGAGACGCTCGAAAAGTCCGATCGTATTCATCTTGTCGGGCTTCTTAGCGACGGCGGCGTCCATTCGCACATTGACCATATCTTGGGTATGGCGAAAATCTGCGAAGAGGCGGGCAAAGACGTCTTTTTGCACCTCTTCACAGACGGGCGCGACGTCTCGCCGACTTCTTCGCAGCTATATTTGGACGACATCCGCTACGCGTTAAACGATCGCGTGAAACTCTGCTCCATAGGCGGACGTTATTACGGAATGGATCGCGACAACCGCTGGGATCGCGTGAAAAGGGCTTACGAGGCGATCGTGCTCGGCAAACACTCGCTTGATTCTAAGTTTGAGTGCGCGGATAGCTATATCCCCGATTCGCACGAGCGCGGCATAACGGACGAGTTTATAGAGCCCGTCTCCGCGCCCACTTATAACGGAATGCTTGACGGGGACGCGGTGATAATGCTGAACTTTCGCAGCGATCGTATGCGCGAGATCACGCAGCTAATCGGCGATCCTAATTTTATGCCGATTGAAGTTGAAAAACGCCAAGTGCATTTGACGACTATGACCGAATATAACGCGGCTTTTACTTTCCCGATTCTCTTTCCTAAAGATAATCTTACAAACACGCTTTGCGAGACGATCTCTCGCGCGGGTCTTAGGCAATTTCACACGGCGGAGACGGAAAAATACGCGCACGTAACTTTCTTTTTTAACGGCGGGCGCGAGGAGCCATACGAAAATGAAGATCGCGCGCTGATTCCTTCGCCCAAAGTCGCGACCTACGATACGCAGCCAGAAATGAGCGCGGATCCTGTGGGCGAGATGGTTTTAAGCGCGATCGGCAAGGATTACGACTTTATTGTCGTGAATTTCGCCAACGGCGATATGGTGGGGCACACGGGCAATTACGAGGCGGCGATCAAAGCCGTAGAGGCGGTTGATCGCAACTTAGATCACATCACAAAAGCCGCCGAAAAAGCGGGCTATCAATACATTATCACAAGCGATCACGGCAACTGCGAGGAGATGGAGGACGAGCGCGGCAATATGCTCACAAACCACACCGTAGGCGATGTTTGGTGTTTTGTGAAGTCTAACGGCGGCGAGAAAGTAGGGCGGGGCGGTTTGAGTAATGTCGCGCCCACGATCCTAAAAATGCTCGGGCTGGAAATCCCCGCCGAAATGGACAAAACTCTATTTGATTTGCCGCCCTTTGACGCGGAGAGAGACGATCTAGAAAATACCGAAAGGAAAAACAATGCAATTTAGCGGAAAAAATGTGTTAATTACGGGCGCTAGCCGCGGAATCGGCGCGGAAATCGCGAAAACCCTCGCGGGCTGCGGCTTAAAAGTATGGATCAACTATAGAAGCGGCGCGGCGCAAGCGGACGCTTTGAAAGCGGAGATTGAAGCGGCGGGCGGCAACGCGGCGGTAATAGGCTTTGACGCCACAGACGACGCGGCTTTTACGGACGCGGTTAAGACGATCTGCGACGCGGATAGCGCGTTAGCGTACCTCGTGAATAACGCTGGAATCACGAACGACAAACTCGCGATGCGTATGAAAACCGAAGAGTTTATGCAGGTGATTGACGCGAACCTTAAAAGTTGCTTTATCGGTTGCCGCGAGGCGATCAAGGCGATGAGCAAGGCGCGTTTCGGAGCGGTTGTGAATGTCGCCTCGATCGTGGGCGAAATGGGCAATGCGGGACAGGCGAATTACGCGGCGAGCAAGGGCGGAATGATCGCGCTTACGAAGAGTTTCGCGAAAGAGGGCGCGAGCCGCGCGGTGCGCTTTAACGCCGTCGCCCCCGGATTTATCGCGACCGATATGACGGCGAAACTCACGGACGATATTAAAGAGAGTTACTTTAAGGCGATCCCGCTCGGGCGTTTCGGCGAGGGCAAAGAGGTTGCCGCCGCCGCGGCGTTTTTGCTCAGCGACGGCGCGGGTTATATCACTGGCGAAACTTTGAAAATCAACGGCGGACTGTTGATGTAGTTTTCGTATGGAAAACTTTGCGTACGTTACACATACGCGAAGTTTCCAAAACATTAAACTTTGCGGCGCAATTTAGTAAAAAAGGAGTTTGTTATGAAAAATGTTAATCAACTTCTCGGAACTATCGCTCTTGCGGCGATAGTTGGGTTTTCTCTGATCGCTTGCGGCGGTAGCGACGGGGGGGGGGGGGGCAATCCCCTAGGCAGTAGCGGCGGAGGGACGGGGGAAAAAAAAAGCCCCTTTTTCGGTTCTACACCTGGCTGTGTATAGGGT
>JAITUT010000037.1 GCA_031286325.1 Helicobacteraceae bacterium | reverse complement strand
TTCTCGCCGATCTTAGTTGTCAAGTAATAAGCGTAGTCGTAGAGTAGGCTAGAGTATTGCTCGTCGGTTAAGAGGCTGGGTTTATGGCTAATAATAGAGGCTGTATTATTGCCGTCCATTACGCTATACGCCCTAAACGCGCTGTTTGTCTTTTGGTATTTCGCCTTCGCCTCTCTTTGCGCTCCAAGCAGTTGATTTACAAAAGCGGTGTTTTTCGCGTTTAAGGCTTTTACTCTTGTTTCATAATAGTTTTTTAAGCAATCCTCGTTATTGCAGGTATTTCTCCGCTTGATCCACTCTTTTTGAGCTTGCGTCTCTGATTCGTTGATAGAGTCGGGCAGCTTATAGCTTTGATTGCAGTCGTTAAGCAGGCACTCGTATAACGAGCGCATTATGTCCGAATCGTCGTATATATCTTCTGTTTGCAATTGTTCTTCACGTATATTTAGCGCGTCTTTATACGTCTTTGCCAACTCCATATCAAGCCTTGAGAGCTCCTCGCTAGCGCATATAAGTTTCTCCACCTTTATCTTGGATTTAGAGCAATCAAAACTAGGCGAGAAGGCTTGGGTATTTACGCCGTCGGAGGCTTTGGCAAGAGATACCTGCGGTATAAATGACAACGCGATCAATGAAAGCGTTAATATGGTAAGTAGCCTAGCCATTATTACGTATAATGGCGACGACGCTGAATAAGGCGTTAATAGGGTATGGAGTAATCTAACCGTTATCGCGTTCACTAGAGGTCTATTCCGACGGCGGGTCAATAGGGTGTGGAGTAATCTAACCGTTATCGCGTTTGTGTTTTGATTTAGCGGTTTTGTCATTTTGGTCTCCATTAAGATCTCGTATTATATGAAAATGTCCCCTGAAATCTGCAAAAGCGTAATTTGAAAGTCCAAAACCGCCCAAACCGATACGCGCCGCGATCAAACTCCGTTTTCATCGGGAATTTCATCTGCGGCGACGCTTAATTACCGTTTCTGCCGATCACGCTCGCTCTTTGCGCGTCTTTGTTATCCACCCAAATGTTCGGCACCGCGCCGCCGGGCGTTAAGAAAATCCGCGCGTCTTTATTCTCGCGCAAAGCCTCGTTAAACTTGCCCTGCACCTCAACTTGTCGCAACCAAATTAAATTAGGAGTCAGCGAATTAGCGATCAGCAAGTTTGCCTTCGCCTGCGCCTCCGCCTCAATGCGCGTCCTATCCGCCCTGCCCTGCGCCGCGATCCTCTCAGCCTCCGCCAAGCCGCGCGCCTCTTCGGCTTTGCGCAACGCCTCTTGCTTCGCCTGCTCGACCATATTTCGGCTGCGCTCCGCCTCTTGGCGCGCCATTTGCACCTGCTCAATTTGCTCTTTGATCTTCGGCGGCAAGACGATCCCGCGCAGCTGCACGCCGATTAAATTGATAACTTGCCCGTCAAGTTTCTCAATAGATTCGCGCATTTTCGTCTCGATCGCGGCGGCGATCTCGTTGCGCTTCTGCGGCAACTCCTCCGCTGTGAAATTGCCGATTACGCTCCTGACCACATCGCGAATCGCGGGATTGATTGTCTTGTCCTCCCAGTTCAAACCCAAAGTCGCGATCGCGAACGGCGCTTTGGCGGCTTTAAGCTCATACTGCACGGTGAGCTCCACGCTGACCTCCAAACCGCGCGAATCTAGCACCTTGATCATCTCGCGCTCGTTAATGCCGCGCCTATCCGCGAGGGTTTCGGGCGAGCTGTAATTGACCACGCGCATCTTCGTATCTTGCACGATTACGCGCTGGATAAATGGGATTACTAGGTGAAATCCAGGCAAGAACGGCTCGTCTTGATATTTGCCGAGCGTCGCTAAAATGCCGACTTCGCCCGATTGGATTATCACAAACGGGCGCGCCAAAACCAGTAAAATCACCGCGCCTATGATCCAATACCAGATAGCGCTTTTGGAGCCTAAATTCCTAATAAATTCCGGCGTTTCAAAGTTGCCGCCGTCCTCGCCGCCTGATTTGCGCGGCGGACGTGGATTTTTCTTGAAATAGTCGTTCATATCCGCGGGCATTTTTATCCTTTAATGTAAGTTAAATAATGAGCGTATTTTGCGTTGCGCCCATAGACGATGTCAAAGTAAGCCTCTTGCAAACGGCGCGTTGTTTCGCCGCGTTTGCCGCCGCCGATAACGCGCGAATCGACCTCGCGCACGGGCGTTAATTCCGCCGCCGTGCCCGTGAAAAACGCTTCGTCGGCGACATAGACTTCGTCGCGCGTAAGGCGGCGACGCTCGGTTTTAATTCCCAGATCGCGCGCGATCGCTAGAACGGTATCTTGCGTAATGGATTCCAGCGCGTTTTCGCTGGGCGGCGTAATTAAAACGTCGTCTCGCACCACAAAAAAACACTCGCCGCTACCCTCCGCGACAAAACCCTCGCTATCCAGCAAAAGCGCCTCGTCGCAACCGGCTTCTTTCGCCTCGCACTTCGCCATTTGAGAATTTAAGTAATTCGCCGCGATCTTCGCCTTGCCCATCATAGATTTGATGGAGTTTCTGGTAAACGAGCTGATTTTGACTTTAATGCCGTTATTCAGCCCCTCTTCGCCCAGATACGCGCCCCACTCCCAAGTCGCGATCGCCGTCTGAATCGGCGAATTTAGGTGATAAACGCCCATCACGCCGTAACCTACGAATACGATCGGGCGGATATAAACGCTCGTATCCGCCTTGTAAGTGTTTTTGCGCAGGATTTCAACTTGCGCGTTATTGAGCGTCGCCGCGTCAAAAGGGCACTTCAAAAGCGACATTTTGCAGGAATTTAAGAGGCGGCGCGTGTGATCTTGCAGACGAAAGATCGCCAGCCCGCGATCGGTAGGATAGGCGCGAACACCCTCAAACGCGCTGTTCGCGTAGTGCAAAGAATGCGTCAAAATATGCACTTTGGCGTCGTTCCACGCGATAAACTCGCCGTCCATCCAGATAAATTGCGATTCGGTCATTTTGTCTCCGAAATTTAGAAATTCCGCGCGATTGTAACAAACAAAGTCTTTATAGCGATCTCGCTAAAATCGCCGCTTTAATTTGCAAAAAGAGGTTAAAGTGAAAATTTACGACGACAAACATTACAACCCGCGCCGCAAGCAGATGATAAGATTATCTATCGCGATCGCGATCGCGGCGGCGGCGATTTTGTTTTACATATTCGCGCCGCAATTTGAGAGCGAGCCGCCGAAAGCCGCGCTAATTTCAGAACCGTTTTGGAACGGCGATCTAGAACTTGACCTAAAGATCACCGACAACCGCGCGATCGCCAAATATGAGATCGCTTTGCTGGATACGATCGAGGCGGATGCGAAAGAGATCAAGATCGCAAGCGGCGACGGCGAAGGCAGAAACGAGATCGCGCTGAAAATTAAAATGCCCGACAAAGCGCCGCTGCCGAAAAAAAGAGCCGCGCTGATCGCGCGTATTTCGGACGCGAGTTGGAAAAATTTCGGAGACGGCAACTTTGCCGAAGTCAAAATTGATATTGAAATGGATCGCAGAGCCCCGATCGTGAATATCGTGGCGACTTCATACGCGATCTCGCTCGGCGGCAGCGCGCTGGCGATCTTTGAGGCGAAAGACGAAAACTTAAAAGAGGTTTCGGTTAAAACTCGCAATGGGAGAACTTTCGTAGCCGCCCCCTTTCACAAGCCGAACTTTTATGTCGCCCTGATCGCTCGCGGCATAAAAGATACGGAATTTACCGCGTACGCGGTAGCGAGCGATCGCGCGGGCAACCAAAACCGCGCGAGATTGCCGCTATACCTTAAAGACACGCGCTACAAAGAGTCCGTTTTGCCGCTCACGAAAGACTTTATGGAGGGCAAAGTAGACGATCTGAACTTTCGCTACAACCCGCGCTACAAAGAGATTTCGCAACTTGAAAAGTTTATTTACGTGAATGAGGATTTGCGCAAAGAGAGTTTTGATCTCATAGAAAAATATACCGCGCCTAGTAAGTTGCCCCCCGCTGAGAATTTTACGATCGGGGCGTTTCGCCCGTTGCCCAACTCCAAAATGGTCGCGGGCTTCGGCGAACATAGAATTTTCACATTAGAGGGCAAAAATGTGAGCGAATCCTACCACTACGGCGTGGATTTAGCGAGCGTGAAAGAGGCGAATGTATTCGCCACAAACGGCGGCGTAGCGGTTTTCGCGGGCGATAACGGCGTATATGGCTCAATGCCGATCATTCACCACGGGCTTGGATTATTTTCGCTTTACGGGCACTGCACCGATCTGAAAATAGCGCAAGGCGACAATGTGCGAAACGGCGAGATCATAGGCACAACGGGAATTACAGGTTTCGCGCTGGGCGATCACACGCACTTTGAGACGCGCGTGCAGGGCGTGCCCGTTTCGCCGCTCGAATGGATGGATTCAGCGTGGATTAGGGCGAATATCACGAAAATAGAGGAGGAGGCGCGAAAGATTATAGACGGGCGCTCCTCCAATTAACGCCGAGCTATAATCGCCGCGAAAAGGATTAGAATTGAGAAAGAGCGCGATCTATCCGGGTTCGTTTGACCCGATCAGCAACGGGCATCTAGATGTGATCCGCCGCGCGTCAAAAATTTTTGACGAAGTGATCGTGGGCGTCTCTTTGAGCGCGGATAAAAATCCCGCGTTTGCCCTCGCGGATCGCGTAGAAATGGCGAAAGCCGCGATCGGCGCGGCAGAGATTAAAAACGCGCGCGTATTACCCTTTGACTGTCTGCTTGTGGATTTCGCGAAGTCGCAAGGCGTCAAGCTCATCATTCGCGGGCTTCGCGCCGTGAGCGATTACGAATACGAGTTGCAAATGGGTTACGCAAACGAATCGCTTGATCCCGAAATAGAGACGATCTACTTTATGCCGAGCCTACAATACGCATTTATCAGCTCCTCTGTCGCGCGATCTATTTTGCGGCACGGCGGCGACGCCGCGCATTTAATCCCGCGCGGCGCGGCGGAGCTAGTCGTTCAAAAGTCGGCGAAATTCGCGCGGAAAAATCAGCTAAATTAAAGGAAAACAATGTATGTAGCGATCGAGGGCGTGGATTATTCGGGCAAAACCACGCAGATCAATGCCCTAAAAGAGTGTTACAAAGACGCGGTTTTTACGCGCGAGCCCGGCGGCACAATGCCCGGCGAAAAGTTGCGCGATATTGCGCTGCACCACGATTTAGAGCCGCTTACGCGAATGTTTTTGTTCTTGGCGGATCGCGCGGAGCATATCGCGAAAGTCGTCGCCCCCGCGATCGCGGCGGGCAAAAAACTAATCGTTACGGATCGTTCGCTAATTTCCGGCGTTGGTTACGCTTGGAACGAAATGAGCGCGGACGATCTAATGCGGCTGAATTTGCTAGCCTCAAAGCAAATCAAGCCCGATCTGGGAATTTTACTGCTAATTGACGAAGCGACAATGCGCGTGAGAATGGCGAAGGAAAAACCCGATCAAATTGAAAAACAGGGCGTTGAATACCTTTTGAAAACGCAGGAACACATTAGGGACGCGGCGTTGAAATTAGGAATTGAGATGATTCCGATCAACGCGGGCGGCGATACGGACAACATTACCGAAGAAATTCGCGAAGTTATTGACGATCGGCTGGGAATCGCGTATGGAGAAGACGGCAAATGATCGCGGCGTTGCGCGGAATGAAAGACATTATCGAGGACGCGCCGAAATTTTTGCTGATTTTAGCGGCGTGCGAAAGAGCGGCAAAACGCGCGGGGTTTGCCTTCATTGAGACGCCGCACTTGGAAGAAACCGCGCTATTTCGCCGATCGGTCGGCGAGAGCAGCGACATTGTCGGCAAAGAAATGTATGAATTCACCGACAAAAGCGGCGATAGCGTATGTTTGCGACCCGAAGGCACCGCTGGCGCGGCGCGCGCGTTTGTGGAAAAGAAGTTTGATCGCGCGGGGGAAAAGCGCAAATTTTATTACGACGGCGCGATGTTTCGCCACGAGCGGCCGCAAAAGGGCAGATTGCGCAGTTTTCACCAATTCGGCGTGGAGAGTTTCGGTGAAAAGAGCGTTTATGAAGACGCGAATTTAATTTTGTTAGCCGCTAGGATTTTTGACGATCTGGGGATTAAGCACGAGCTTAAAATTAACTCGCTGGGCTGCGAAAAATGTATGGCGGATTATCGCGAAAAATTAGTTAAATTTTTAGGCGGCGCAAGCGGCGAAATTTGCGATGATTGTTTACGCAGAAAAGACGTTAATCCAATTCGCGCTTTAGATTGCAAAAATGAAAGTTGTCAAAAAATTTACGAGAACGCGCCGTTAATTACCGATAATTTGTGCGAAGAGTGCGATCTAGACTTTGCTAAACTGCGCGAAATTTTGATCGCGAATAATATGAAATTTATTATTGATAAAAAACTCGTTCGCGGATTAGATTATTACAACAAAACCGCGTTTGAGTTTGTAAGCTCGGAAATAGGATCGCAAAGCGCGATCGCCGGCGGCGGCAGATACGACAAATTGATTGAAACTTTAGGAGGCAAAGCGACTTTCGCCGTGGGTTTCGCGATCGGGATCGAAAGGATTTACGATCTTGTGAAAACGCCGGAGGTTGATCGCGATGGGATTTATATCGGCGCGCTTGATTCTCTTGCCGTTTCCGATATTTTCGCGATCGCGAATAAATTGCTGGATCGCCAAAAAGTAATGATTGAATACGAGCCGAAAAAACTCGCGACTCATCTTAAAAACGCCGATAAATTAAACGCGAAAATCTGCGCGATCATCGGCGAAGAAGAGCGCGTTAAAAATGAAATTTGGATCAAAGATCTCGCGGAAAAAACGGAGTATAAAAAATCCGTTAAAGAATGGCTAGAAAATGTCAATTAAAGAAAAACTCTTAGGCAATAAAAAATATGATATAACAATTTCTGCGGATAACGAACAAACGGAAAAAAACAAAGAAAATTTTGATTACAACGATAGACCGATATTAAGAGAAATTCCCGTAATTAAAAGAAAGACGAAACGGCACTTTGGCGTTCATGGATATTTCACCCGCCAATCGTGGAATGTCGTGGCGAAATATATAAATAATTACACAAAAAAAGGCGATTTGGTACTTGATCCTTTCGGAGGCAGCGGCATAACGGCAATCGAAGCGTTAATGAATGAAAGAAGAGCGATAAATGTTGATCTAAACCCTTTTGCTATTTTTCTCGTAGAAAGTTTAGCCGCGCCCGTAGAATTATCTAAATTCGCGGACGCCTTTTCGCAAGTAAAAGAGGAATACTTAAAACACGAGCCAAAGACAAAAGAAGAGATAGAAGAAGCGTTAAAAAAATACAAAGGCGTAAAGAGTTTACCGCTTCCAAAAGGATCGGACGCGGCGACAACAGAGGGGCTTTTCAGCGATAAGCAAAAAGCGCGATTGGCGTTATTAAAACATATTATTAAAAAGCAAAAAAATAAAAATATAAAAGAAACGTTGCTCTTGTGCTTTTCAGGTCTTATTACAAAAGCAAATTTAACATATCACACCTCAAACATAGGCGGCGGAGACGCGGCGGCGTTTCGTTATTATCGTTATAGAATCGCGCCAAATCCAACAGATATTGATTTGATGAAATACTTCGAATTGCGATACAAAAAAGTAGCGGAAGCCAAAAAAGATATTGCCTATTTTATCAATGAAAATACTATAAATAATTTGCGAATAATTAAAGGTACCGCGACAAATTTATTTTTTATAGACAATGAAAGCGTAGATTATATTTATACCGATCCTCCTTACGGCAATAAAATTCCGTATTTGGATCTCTCCGTTATGTGGTACGCTTGGCTCGATCTGGAGGTAACGGAAAACGACTATGAATTAGAAGCCATCGAGGGCGGCGAACACAATAAAACTAAAAATGAATATAACGATTTGATCGCGAAAAGCATTAAAGAGATGTATAGAGTTTTGAAATACGATCGCTGGATGTCATTTGTCTTCGCGCATAAAGACCCCGAATTTTGGCATTTAATAATGGATACCGCGGAGAGTTGCGGATTTGAATATATGGGCGCGGTTTCGCAAAAAAACGGGCAAACCAGTTTCAAAAAACGCCAAAAACCCTTTACCGTGTTATCCGGACAACTAATAATAAATTTTAAAAAAACGCGAAATCCCGCAAAAAGAAACAGAGAGTATTCGAATGAAAATATAGAACCGATCGTTATTCAAACAATAGAGGGGGTGATCGCCAAAAATGACGGCGCGACATTAGAGCAAATAAACGACGAGTTAATTATGAACGGTATGGATTACGGTTTTCTACATTTATTAAAAAAATATTACGATGATCTTATGCCATTATTAAATTCGCGTTTTGATTATGATGAAAAGACCGAAACGTTTCATATTCCTAAAAAAAGAAAATTTATGACTCATATAGATGAAAAATTGCGAATTAGATATTACGCAACAAGTTTTTTAAGGCGCAGAGAGAGAGAAGCTGAAAAACTTCCGACCTTTGACGAAATTGTTTTCGAGATAATGCCGTCTTTAAGAAACGGAAAAACGCCTGAAAATCAAACTATTTTAAGCGTTTTAGAAGAGATTGCGGAGCGTATAAACAAAGATTGCTGGCGGCTTAAAAAAGCCGAACCGAATTTATTTGACTACGGAGAAAAAGAGTGAAAAACAAAGAAATTCCGAACGATTACGGGTTGTCGGTTTGGGGCGCGAATAACTTCGCGATCATTGACGGAAAAGTATGCGTTAATAAAGGCTCAAAACCTGCGATCTTGGATATTGTAAATGAGATTCGCACAGATGGTTACAGAGGTCCATTACTTTTGCGTTTTCCGCATTTAGTTAAAAGCCAAATATATAAACTTTACAACGCCTTTAACAAAGCGCGAAAAGAATATAAATATTCGGGCGGTTTTCAGGCGGTTTTTCCGCTAAAAGTCAATCAATTCCCGGGTTTTGTAGATATTTTGATCGACGAGGGAGAAAAATACGGTTATGGATTGGAGGCGGGCAGCAAAGCCGAGTTAATTCTCGCGATGGCTTACAACAAAGACGACGCGCCGATCACCGTTAATGGCTTCAAAGACGAGGAGATGATTTCGCTGGGCTTTATCGCGCGAGAAATGGGGCACGACATCACGCTCACGATCGAGGGTCTAGGCGAGCTTGAAACGATTTTGGATATGCAACGCAAGACGCAAGACCCGATGCCCAATGTTGGTATCCGAATTCGCTTGCACACCGCAGGGATCGGCATTTGGGGCAAGAGCGGCGGCATTAACGCGAAATTCGGGCTCACGAGCACCGAGCTAATGCGCGCGGTGCAGTTGCTAAAAGAGGCGAAGCAACTAAACAAACTCAATATGATTCACTTCCACATCGGCAGTCAAATGGAAGATATCGCGCCGTTAAAACGCGCTCTGCGCGAAGCGGGCAACATCTACGCCGAGTTGCGCAAAATGGGCGCGTCCAACTTAAAAGCAATCAACTTAGGCGGCGGTTTGGCGGTTGAATACTCGCAGGACGTGCGCGATAAAAGCGCGTCATATTCCCTGCAAGAGGTCGCGAATGACGTCGTCTTTTTGCTGAAATCCATTTGCGAAAATAAGGGTGTGGACGAGCCGGAGATTTTCACCGAATCGGGGCGCTTTATCGCGGCGAGCCACGCGGTTTTGATCGCGCCCGTGCTGGAACTTTTCACGCAGGAATACACCGAAAAGGCTCTTGATCTCAAAGAAAACGGCGCGAATCCGCCGCTCGTTAGCGAACTATACGATCTCTACCGCACGATCAACGAAAAGAACGCGGCGGAGTATCTGCACGACAGCCTCGACCATATGGAATCGCTTTTGACGCTCTTTGATCTGGGCTATATTGACTTGCAAGATCGCTCGAATACTGAGGTTTTGGTGCATTTGATCATCAGAAAAGCGCTTGATACCGCCGCGCATTTGAGCGAACGCGATCGCCTGCAGCAACGTATTCAGGAAAAATATCTCGTGAATTTCAGCCTCTTTCAAAGCCTGCCAGATTATTGGGGTTTGGGGCAGGAGTTTCCGATAATGCCGCTCGATCGGCTGGATAAAAAGCCCGCGCGATCGGCGAGCCTCTGGGATATTACTTGCGATAGCGACGGCGAAATTACCTTTAAGACAAAACGTCCGCTGTTTTTGCACGATGTTGATTTGACGGAACAGAATTATTTCCTCGCCTTTTTCCTCGTGGGAGCTTACCAAGAGGTGCTAGGAATGCGCCACAACTTGTTTTCGCACCCTACGGAGGCGACTATTACGATTGACGAGGATGGCTACAAGATCGCGGGTCTAAAACCCGCCGCGAGCCTTTTGGATATTTTAGACGACATAGATTACGACATTACCGACGTGCAAATGCAACTCAAAAAGCGCATTGAGCGCTCGGAGTTAATCCCCGTAGAAAAGCGTCAAGACGTCCTAGCCGAACTCTATTTGTATTTGAGCGAAAACGGATATTTGAAAACAACGCGGCTGGTGTGATTTTGGATTTACGCGATCCGTTGTTGCGAAGCGCGATCCGCGATCTGTAAATAGCGGATCGCGGCTTTTGCGATCGCTCTCACAGAGGCGATCGTCGCCGAATTTTTACTTTTTACTCTCGCAATTGATTTTTCTCTATCATATATTTTAACAACTTGCAATCGCCAAGATCGCACGCTTCTCTAGCGTCTTTGGTCGCTTTTTCGTAATCGCGTAAATTAGCATAAGCGGACCCACGAAGACTGTAAGCGCTCGCCACATTATTCGGATCAATTTCAATCGCTTTTGTGTAATCCGCGATCGCTTTATTATGATCGCCTAAACTATCGTAAACGTTTCCGCGACTAACGTAAGCGCGCGCATTATTCGGATCAATTTTAATCGCTTTTGTGAAATCTGGGATCGCTTTATCAAGATCGCCAAAGATTTTGTAGTAAGCGAACCCGCGAAAATAGTAAGCGTCCGCATTATTCGGATCGATTTGAATCGCTTTTGTGTAGTCGCTTATGGCTGTTTGGTAATCTTTATCTTTAATAGCCTCGTTTCCTCTATTAAGGAAAGTTTTAGAGTTGTCGCTCGCGGCATAAACGTTGCTAAAAAGCAACGCGACGATCGCGATTAAAAAAGCGAGCTTTCCCGCGGTTAAACTAAAATGACTACTGCGCATTATGATCTCCTTAATACAGACGATCTGAAATTTTACAGAACTAAATCTTAAACCAAATTTATGCCGTCAAACGCCCTCTTTTGGTTCTTCGCTGTTCACCTCCTCGCCGTTGCCCGCCGCCGCGAAGTTTGTTAATCCATATTCCAAAAGCCCGCTTAGATCGCCCGCGCGATCGTCTTGCAAATTCAGGTTAAAATTTCGGATTTTAACGTTAATGCCTTTGGCTTTAACGCGGTTGGGGGTAAATTGTGGCGCAAGATTACAAAAGGTTCAAGCACCCTTGGGAGGCGGTTTTTAACGCGGAGTCAAAGGCGTTGATTCTGGGCAGTTTCCCATCGCCCGCTTCGCGCGAATTCGGCTTCTATTACGGACATCCGCGCAACGCTTTTTGGCGGGTTTTGGCGGAGGTTTTGGGCGTTGAGGAGCCCGCCGATACGATCGCGGCGCGGCGCGAATTTGTCCTCTTACACAAGATCGCGCTATGGGATACGATTGAGTCGTGCGAAATTAAGGGCGCGTCAGATTCCGCGATTAGAAACGCCGCGCCGCACAAATTTAAACCGCTTTTAGCCGCGACAAAAATTAGGCATATTTTCACAAACGGCAAAAAATCCGCTGAAATTTTCAACTCGCTCGCCGCCGCGGAAGCTAAAATGAGCGCGATCTATCTGCCGTCTACGAGCCCCGCAAATGTAAAAATGTTTGGCGATCCAGCGTTCCGCGCCGCTTGGAATCAGGTAGCGGAGGCGGTAAAATAAATTTGCCGCGAATCGATCGTTTTTTCGCGTTTGTAATAAATACGCAAATACCTAATTTTTAACAAATTATTCTCGCCGAAAACGCGATTTTGAAAAACAAGATCGCGCGCTCAAAATACGAAACTTTAACCTAATTTATTTCGCGTCAAAAATCGCTTAAACGAATTTTCGCTAGATTTAACGCGAAATTTTGCGAAAAGGATACGAAAATGCTCCAATACAAGGTTGTGATTTATCAGGAGGGAATGTTGGGCTCGCTGCTTTTGGGCGCGTCGAAGGTTGATCCTGTGCGATTCAGCGAGTTTTTGAACCGCAACGCCGCCGAGGGGTGGCGCGTGATTATGTAAATGTGAATTTGAAATGAGACTGGATATTTTAGCGACAAAAAGAGCACCGATCTAGTGGTGGTGCGGATTGGTTGAGGTAGTTTCGGACATTTCAAATTCCACTTTATTTTTATTTCTTTCAAATTCATTCAACTTTTTTGTAAATTCCGCGCGAGGGCTTAAACGCGACAAACCGCGTATTTAATAGGGCTTAAAGGTATTTTTACGCCGATTTTAACGCGCTTAAAATGTCCATTGATCCGCAAAATTATCAATGGACATATCAATGGACATATCAATGGACATTTTAAACGATGTCCATTGATCGGACAATGTCCATTGATCGGCTACCCGCCCACTATTACCACCTCATTCGCCGCTTTCGGTTTTGTGCCGTTGATCGTGTAAGTGTGCGGTATCTCGTAGAAGTCACAACCCTTATACAACTCTCTGACGAGGTCGCAGTCGTTATAACTCATCACGAATTTGCCCTTTATGCCGCGAAGCAACTCCGCAAGGCGCTTGTGATCCTCGTAGGTAAAGCCGCCGTTGAGCGAACCTAAATAATAGTTCTCACATTTTACGTATGGCGGATCGCAATAAAAAAGCGTCTCCGCGCTGTCGTAGTTTTTAATCAGTTTTTCGTAGTGGAGACTCTCAATGCACACTCCCTTGAGACGTTGAGAAGCTTTCACCCAATCTCGCCAAAGTCCGCGCACTTTGCTGTTTACCTTTGGCATCGCAAACACGCCGCACTTCGCGCTAAAACTTATTGAAATTAGATAAAACTTAAAAGCCGCCCTCTCCACGCTGTTTCTGGGTTCCGCTTCTCCGTCTCGTATCCGCTCGAATAAGCGGCGAGAGACGAGCAAACGCTCCAAAGCTTCAGCGAGCGCGAGCGGCTTTCGCTGAATTGTTCTGTGTAAGTTGATTAAATCGTCGTCAATATCATTAACGATTTCTATTTTACTTCGCGTTTTGGCGTATAAGACTGACAGCCCGCCCGCGAATACTTCTACATAGACCGAATGTTGAGGAAACAGCGCGATAACTTTATCCGCTATCCTTGTCTTGCCGCCAACCCAACCGAACGGGGGCTTATATCCGCGCAATGAGCGCGCCTGTAAATCTTGTTTTTTGATTAGTTGTTTTTGCATAACAACCCCTAAAGTGAAATCGCAGTTATAGAGTTGCCGCTCTTGTGGAAATAAAAAAGCCCTGCTTTGGGCAGGGCTTATTGAGCCTAACAAGGCGAAGTAAACTTATTATTTGCGGCTGGCTTTCTGCCGAAGCCGAAAGAAATCAGCGCATCGGCGATCCTTTATTTGTTAGATTTTGGTAAAGTTTTTTCACCCAGCCGCGCGAACTCTGCAAGCTCGTCCAATGTCATCTCTAAGCAGTCGCCGAACGAAAAATGTAAAGTCGCGCCGATAAAGGCGATTATTCTTACGCAGTCGCTCCAACTTGGGAGTCCTCTTTGGGCAAAAAACTATCCATTGCCGCCCTCAACTGATTAAACTCGAACAAATCCAGCGCGTCTATCTCCTCTGTCGTAAGCCCGCTAAGATTGCCAAGCAACGCTAGCGATCGCTCCGTATCGTTCTTAATGTGTCCAACGGCGCGTAGATCGCGCACAAGCGGCTTGCGGATCGTAATTCTCTTATCGCCCGGCAGTATTACTTCTTTTGTCTCCATTGTCTAACCTTTCAAGAATGATCTATGTTCAGCCCAAATATCCACGCCGCCCAAAGCGCAGATCATATTGTCCACATCTACGAGGACAAGCGGGAGTTTGTCGTGTAAAACGCTGAAAAATTTAGTGTTCAGCGTAAAAGAGCATTTAGCCTCCGCGCCCAACTCTATCTTTGGCAATTCCAAACTGTCAATCGTGCCGCGATAGGTGAATACGACATTTTTGACCTTGCCGTCAATTTCGGTATTGACTTTCGTCCAGATCGTCGCGTAAAGCGCATTACGAAGTCCCGCTTGCGTGAAGTAAACGAAATTTATCTCGTTTAGCTCAAACTTCGCCTCCATAGGTTTAAGGATTGTAGTTCCCACTTTGAACCCCGCCACGCCGCTTTTACCTTCAAACTGCTCAAACTCAATTTTTGGGTTTTCCACGCTCGCGGCGGTAGCGATAAAGCCTACGCCGTCTACATAGACGGCGCAACTATTGATAATTTCAGGTATTTTTGTAGCCATTATTCGCCTCCGTTAGCCATATTCATAAGCAGATCGCCCCAGCGATCGGAATATGTAAAATCAACTTCCAAACGCTTGACGATCGGCATATTCTGCAACTCGGCGTTGAGGTAGAATTTACCCGCGGTAATGTTCGCCTTTGTGTTCTTCTCCTCGTCCCAAGTAACCTCGAACCCTAAAACCACATTTGAGCCTTTAAGCGCTAAGAGCAATTGCTCCACGCTGTCTTTCACCGCCTTTAGCGTATCGCTCGCGCGGCGATCTATCGCCCAAAAGAGCCCGTCAAGAGCCGCCTCGCAGATACGATCAAACGTTCTCACGCGCGGCAAATCCCGCCAGATCGGATCAATATCCGTAGTGTCCGCTCCCCAAGCGCGATAACCGCCGCAACGAATGATCGTAGCTACGCTGGCGGCGCGTAATCTGTCGGCTTCGCAGTCTATTCCAGCTTCAAACTCAATCGCGCGAGAAGTTCCGCTAATTCCTTTGATCTCGCGATTGCTAAAGCTATCGGCAAATCCGTATTCCCATTGCCCGTCCGTCCAAGCTTGCAAAGCGGCGAGCCTTGCGCTACTGGGGGCGAACTCCGCGACATTCGTTTCGGTATTCCACACCTTGCAGTAGGGATCGCACAAGATCGCGCGTTTAGTTCCGAAGTCTCCCGCCGCCGTAATCGCTCCAGCCTCGCTCGCGGCGTTTAAGTCTATGAAAGCCGTCGCCCAAAGTCTCTCAGCCGTCGCGACGAGTTGCGCCGCGACATCTGGATCGTGAGAAAAGCGCGGAGCGATAAGCAGATTTGGCTTGTAGCCGAGTATTGCGCGGCTATTACGCAAGCCGTCTATTCCCTCTATAATCCTGCTCTTTACGATCGGGTGAAGATAAAAGTCCTCAGCTTTAGCCACATTGTCGAGAGCGGCTTCGGCGATCTCAATCGCCTTTACTACGATCTGGCAAGCGACATTTTGATCGTCGATCGCGTCGGCGACTTCGCTAAGCGATCCGCCGAACTTGCCGCAGAAATTTTTCATTTTTCCGCTGTTGGCGAACGAGATTAACTCGCCGTTTTTGATCGCGTTATAGATTACGATCTCCTCTTCTTTTAACTCCGTTATGTCGGCGGGTAAGACGATCGTCCCTACCGCGCCGATCGGCGTATTACTCTGCACCCGAATCGGGCGAGCGGCGTTTACGCTCGTTACGACATTCACGCCAAATTGACTAGCCATTATTAACCTCCTATTACAATGGTTTCGGTGATATGATTAAATCCGCCTAAAAAGAGACTCTCGTCTTTGACGGCGCGATTTACGATTAGCAAATCAAAGCGAGTCGTTAATCGCTTTGCCCTCTCTATCCTGTTGGTCAGCGGCGCGTATAACTCCTTAGCGATCGCCTTGTCGCCGCCCTCTACAAAAACGCGAAAGCAGTAAGGATCGCCGCCGTAAGAAAACCACTCCTCGAATGCGATCGCCAAGCCGCCTAAAAGCTCGTCTTGATTGATCGCCGCGATCGCGCTCTCTAACTGCGAAACGGCGGCGTCGTGTTTGTGCTGATAAAAAGCTTCGGCGAGCGCGTCTCTAGCCGCCTCCTCGTTTAACCCCGCGATCTCCGCTTCAAAAATCCGCGCCAAAGCGGGAAGATAACGCGCGTTACAGAGTCGCGGCAGACTATAAGGATCGCGCCAAAGAGAGGCGAGGCGATCTCCCGCCGCGCTATCAAGTAGTTTTAGCTCCGCGCTCTCATTCGGCGGCAACAATGTCATAGCGACGCCTCCTTGAAAGTAAGGCTCGTTAAATTTATCCTCGCGATCGAAAGCGGCTCGACTATGCTTTGCGCAAGAACGGCGTTTACTCTAAAGACTCCCTCGCGGTGCGCTAGACTGTGGATTTTGCTGATTGGAATATCTTCGCCGATCTTCGGCACAAACGCCGCAACCCTCTCTCTTATCTCCGCTTCTACTCTAGCGGCGTCGCTCATAGTCAAAAGCTCTACTTCAAGCGAAAGCCCTACGACAATCTCCTGCGCGCGGTCCACAATTACATTGTCGGTCAAGGGGCGCATCTCTTTCGCGCTCAAAGCGGATACGATCTTGCTTTGCACATTTGCTTTTGCGGCTTCGAAAGCTTCTTGATAATCCTCCGCTTCGCTATCCAAATAGCTAAAATCCGCGAAATAAGTGATTAACGCCTCGCCCGGCGCGGGGCTTGTCGCTTTAACTTCTTTAATCCGCGCGTCGGCGCTCAAGGCGTGATAGATATAAGACCTCTCCGATCCCGCCGTCGTGAAACGATTGAGCGACAAAAAAGCCCTCTCGCGCAACTGCTCGTCGCTCTCGCCGACACTACGCTCCACGCCGTAAAAGGCGACTATATTGTCCAAGTCCGCGCCCGCGGCGGTCGGGAGAAACTGCGATTTGACGGCGGCGTTTATTCGCGCCCTAACGAGCATTTCGCGGTAAGCTAAAGCCTCCACGATCAATAAAACATCGTCGCTCTCTAAGAACTCAACATTTGGAGCGAAAGCGATATTTAAACGCTCTTTAATCTCCGTTTTAATCTCGTTGTAGGAGAGGTTGTCTATGATGTCTGGAACGGGGATATTAGCTACGCTCATGTTACATTCCCGCCTTTACCGTCGCGGACTTGAAAGCGTGCGGAATGCCGAGCAACATACAATTACACTTGCCCGTTACGATCCCGTCAATCTCGCTCTTGCCAATATCCACATTGTCGGCTGTGATCGTTACCGCTTTTGCTGTGATGTCGGCGTTATTCGCTATGGTCGCGGTTAAATTGCCGCCTATGGTTATCGCGGCGTCGCCTGTTATATTGATATTGCACCCCCCCGCCAACAATACGTCTAGCTTCTTCGCCTTAGTATCGTATTTGATCGTAGTTCCGTCCTCATACGCGGATACTTCGGTATGGCTATTCGCGCCATCAGGCTTTTGGCAATTCGCGTGAAACGACCCGCGCAACAGAAAGCCGCCGTCTATTTCGCCCTGCGGCGCGATAATCAAGACCATTTCGCCCTCGCGGATAGGCTCATAGCGGCGTTTATAAGAATTGGCAAAAGCTAACACGGGCAAAAAGTCGGTTGCGCGATCTAATATCCGCGCCTTAGCTAAAACGCCGCTACTGTGCGTTTCTACAATTTTGCCCACGCTAATTAGCCCCTGCCAACTCACCGCTTATTCCTTGCTTTCCGAAGTTTTTTCGGCTTTGGCGCTTTTGTTCGCTTTCGAATCGGCGGCGGGCTTATCCGTGTTCGCCGCCCTAATAAAACCAGCATCCACGTAGCGTTTAGCCGCGCTCTCCGAAAGCTCTACAATGTCGCCTTTTTTGTAGAGTTTTCCCTCAACTCCGCAAAGTCTTAAAGTTGCGTATTTCATAGTTTCTCCTTATCTCGCCGCGCTTACAATCGCGCGGATCGTCTTGTAGCTTGCGCCGTCGCTAATAATCACATTGGTTTCGCCCGCGGCTACACCCGTGATAGTCGCCTCCGCGCCCGCAAACGCGACTCGGGCGACGTCGTCATTCTGCGAGTAGCCGCTGACTTTCGCCAAGTTTACGTCGCCGCTCACAAGGATAATGGCTTCGTCGCCGACCTCGATGTTGATACTCTCCGCGCTCACGCTCCACGCGCGCGTAGTTAAAAGCGTTACCCATTTTTTAATATCAATCTCGTAATCGGGATTGACTACGAATTTAAAGCGCAGACACGACGCTTCGCTATCCCACCAGCGTTCTTTGCTGATCGACTTTGAAATGCCAAAAACCAAATTCGCGAGCGGCGTAGCTAAATAAACGCCAACAGGCATATCGTTCACCACTTCGATCGGATAGCCCATAAAGGTCTTAGCGTCGGCTTTGAGTAGGACGGCTGTGTTCTGATGATCTTCTGCGATCTCTAAGACATACGCGTCGTAATCTTGTCCGCTCATAATAATAGAGGCGTAGCCGCCGCGCACGCTCTCGTTTAGGTTCTGCACCAGAAATTTAAGCCGCGCGATCTGCTTGTCTTCCGCGCACTCAACTTTAATAGTTTCCGCGCTCTCTTTCGCCACTTGCAACCAGCCCTTGGAGAGTTCGGTAAAGCCCGCGTCGACGCTGTCGTTATCCGCGAAGCCGACGAAGCCTAAATAGGCGAGATCGTTGCCAAAGGACTTACTGAACGCCTCGAATTGCTCCTGCTCGAACTTTGGGTTGTCTTGATTGTCGTCGAGAGCGTCTTTAAGGATTTTTGCGTTTAGCGTTACGCCTCTGGTGGCGTCGAGTTTGCACCCGATTACGTTTAGCTTGCGCATTTGATCGTCGCTGACTCGCTCGCCGCTCTTAAAGCGGGTGAGCTGTCCCTTGGCGATGTCGCTCGCGGTACGCTCTTTGGTGAGTTTTCCCATATCATCACGGGTAACTTTTTTAAGAAAGCCGCTTTTATCGATGATCGCGTCGGCGAAGGCTTTCGCCTGCTTGGGCGAGAGAGTTCCCGAATAGGTTACGTCCGTCGGGGCGATAACGCCCGTGCCTTTGGCGATCAACTCTTGAAGTAATAGGATATTGCTACTCATATTATAGTACCCCCGATCCCGCGAACTCGCCGTTCTTGTCTTGCAAGTTGTCGCTCTGCTTAGACTTTTTGAGGGCTTCCTCGACGCCTTTAACGCTCCCCTCAAAGCCGTCTACTTTCTTTTTAAGAGAGGCGTTGTCTCTCTTGACTTCCTCAAGCCCCTCGCCCAACTTTTTAACTTCGCTAGCTATAGGCTCCACCGCGCTTTTGAACGCTGTTTCCAATTCGCTTTGACCCACTTTGTTCTCCTTTTTTTCTTTACTTTTCAGCAATTCTAGAATTGCGTTGAGAGTTTGGGCGACGAAGCCCTCGCTCTTACTCTTGTCTACTTCAACCCGCTCCGCTTTACCCGCCATAGAGAGACCCTCGTAGTCGCCTTTTTTGACGGCGGATTTAAGCTCCTCGCTCTCTAGTTTGATCGCCACCGCCCACGAGCCTACGTCGCTCTCGCTGGGAAAAAGCAGATCGCCTTTGCGGACGATCCACGACTCCGCGACAAAAGCGTCTTTTGTAACTTCGTCGTGGTCGCTATCCACATTGAGGGTGTTCCGCGCCTTCATAAAGCCGTAAGCGGCTCTCTCAATTTCACTCGCGCTCGCCAAATCGCCTTGAGAGTCAACTTGATCGGGGGCGTAGACAATTCCGTAGATGACTCCGCGCTCCTCGTCGCTTTTGGCGATCTTGAAAAGACGTTCGCAGTTGGGTTCGGACTTACTCTTGTAAATAAAAGTCTTTCCGTTCGCGCCAGCCTTAACAAGCGAAATGTGTGAAACCTCTATGTTTCGCAACTCTTTCAACTTCGCTCCTTTTTTCTGAACTTCGGCGCGATTTTTATTTGTTTTTTTTGTTAAGTCAAGTTGCCCGCGACACGGGTGTCGCGTGTGTCGCGGGCAACTTGCGAAGAGAAAAATTTTTATGCAAAATGCGGCGAAAAAGGAGAAAAAATGCAAGCGGTGGGTATTGACGGATTAGACGACTCGGCGCTCGCCGCGCTGATTAAAGCTGAGATGGTCAAGGCGGGGTTTGAGCTTGTGGAGCAAAATCAAGCGTTCTTCGAGGCGTTTTCGAGGGCGATCATAGAACATCTAAAAGCCGCCGCGATCGGCGTGTTGCCAGGGTAAGCGCAAGAGCAATGGCGTATTTGATTTCAATTCAAAAATCCATAGCGCGAATACTCGCCACGCCGCTTGGCTCTCGCGTTTGCGAGCCCGATTTTGGTTCGCAATTATACGAGTTGATAGACAAGAGAGTTGATCCCTCGTGGCGGTTAAAGTTTATCCGCTATTGCCACGAGGCGATAAATAAGAGCGAGCCTAGGGCTACGCTCAAAGCCGCGAAACCCGTGATAAACGGATCGCAAATATCGGCGAGCATAGAGGTAAAAGTGGTTGAAACGGGAGAGCTTATGAGTATGGAGACAAACCTGTGAAATTAGTCTATAAGACCGCGATCGAAAGCGCGCAAATCGTGAGCAAGGATACCGCCGACAGCGATATTGTCGCGCCCGCTTTTGATTTCGACGCGCTGACGAGGCTTTATTACGCTAATACTTATCATCGTCGCGCGATCTCGCTCAAAGCCTCCCTGCTCGCGAATATCGTGGAGGCGAAGAGCCTTGAGGGCAAAGTAAATAACCCGCGAAAATTTCTGCGCTATTTCGCGCTGATGAGCGAGATATACGGATCGGCGTTTGTAGAGAAAGCGGGAAGCGATCGCGCTCCGTTTTACTACAACTTGCCGACTCACGAAGCTCGCGTGGATCGCGATCGCAACATTTATCAGATCGCAAACGGCGAAAAGAGAAGTCTCGAAGGATTTTATTACGCGCAGGACTCAATTACAAGCCGTTTCTACGGCGAGCCTGATTATTTAGGCGCGATCGCGGCGATCGCGGCGCAACAGAAAATCGACGCCTTCAACAACGCTTTTTTTGATAACGGCGCGAGAGCCGATAAAGCGATCATTTTTGAAAATAGCGAGCCAAGCGAGGAACAAACAAAGGCTTTCGCCGACTTTTTCGGCGCGAATTATCGCGGCGTTCGCAACGCGCATAAAACGCTCGTCCTCTCTAGCGTAGGCGAAAACTCCAAAATCCGCATTGAAGATTTAAGTCGCGTAGATGATCTGAGCTTCGAAAAACTTAAAACTATCACGCGCGACGAGATCATAGCGGCTCACGGCGTACCGCCTAGGATGTTGGGAGTAATGAGCGCGGCGCAGTTAGGCGGCGGGGGCGAGGTTGCGGGGCAGTTGCAAGTATTTAATGAATTAACGATTAAACCGAAGCAAGAGGAGATCGCGTATTTTTTTGAGAGCGTTGGTCTCCCGATTACATTATCGCCAATAGACGTCAGCCACTTCAAGGACGACGCTTCGCTCGCGGGCGAGCTTATCTCGCGCGGAATTATCAGCGTAGCGGAAGCGAGAGCGATGCTGAATTTCGCCGAAAGGAAAGAGTAATGGAAGAGCGAGAAGAAAGATTGGTCAAAGCGGAGGTAAGAATAGAAAACCTCGCAAAAGACGTTGATCGCTTCGTGAGAAACAGCGAGCGAAGATTTGAAAAATTGGAAAGCGCGATGGACAGCTTTACGCGCTTGCAAGCGAGCGTAGAAAACCTGACAAAAACGATCTCTTCGGCGGTTGAGAGATTATGCCACGTAGAGAAATTCGCGTGGAAACTCACGGGCGGCTTGATCTTGCTTAGTCTTTTTTCGGGTTACATTATCAATAAGGTTTTTTAATGGCGGGGTTTGGTTTTTCTCTTGATTTATTGTTAGGGGGAACGGATATTGTATTTGGCGGTTTAGACAAATTAGACAAACGCATAAAAGCTCTCACGGCAAGCAAAGCCAAAATTGAAATGGACGGCGGCGATATTACGCGCGTAGATCGCCAGATCACTGACCTCACCAACAAGGTCAACCATCTCAAAGAAATTGATCTGACGATAAGCGCCAACGATAGCGCAATCGCCAAAGCGCGAGGCAAACTATTCGAGGGTATTGCGCTTGGCGCAAGCGTGGCAATACCGATTAAAGCCGCTATTGACTTCGAGTCGTCTATGGCGGATGTTAAAAAAGTAGTGGATTTTACGGACGAAGGACTAAAAGAGTTCGAGGATGGGCTGATCTCTATGAGTCGCTCTATCCCGCTGTCTATGAATGAGTTGGCTCGCATTGCCGCCAGCGGCGGGCAGATGGGCATAGCGCAGGATCGTATTTTACAATTCACCGAAATATCCGCAAAAATGGCGACGGCTTTTGATATGAGCGCGGCTGAGGCGGGAGACGCGATCGGCAAGTTGATGAACGTTTATTCGCTTGGGTTGGACGAAACAGAACGGCTAGGAGATACTATCAACTACTTGTCGAACTCTATGGCTACCACACCAGCGGCAATTACGGAGGTTATGGCGCGTATCGGCGGTTCGGCTCGCATATTCGGGCTTACGACAGATCAGTCGGCGGCTTTGGCGGCGAGCTTTACCGCGCTGGGCAAATCGCCTCAAATAGCCGCCACTTCAATCAACACCCTGTTAAACAGACTTAACACAGGTCCAGACAACGGCAAGGCGTTTTGCGACGCTTTAACTGCGATAGGTATGAACGCGAAAGATCTAAAGGAAAAGATAAATGTCGACGCGCAGGGAGCTTTGAGCGAATTTTTGAGCGCCTTGCAACAAATAGATAAAGCCGATCAAATGAGCTTGTTAAAAGACCTGTTTGGCACGGGGGGCGCGGACGATATGGCGGTCCTAATAGGCGGTATAGATCAATACAGCGCCGCGCTCAAATCAGCCACCGATATTGGCAAGGATGGGAGTATGAATGATGAGTTCGCGAAGAGAAGCGCGACAACCGAAAACTCTTTAAAGCTATTGTCTAACGCCTTTACCGAGCTCTCTGTCAGCTTAGGGCTGACAATGCTCCCAACTGTGCGTGATTTCGCGAGCGGGATTTCAAAGGCGGCGCAGTTTGTCGCGGAGCTTGGTAGAAGTTTTCCCACGTTGACTGGATTCCTCTATAAGGTTATAGCGGCGCTCATAGGCGTTACAAGTGCGCTCGCGCTTCTTAAGTGGGGGGCGCTTGCGACGAAAGGCGCGTGGCTAAGCGCGTGGAGATTTTTGATTTTGATAACGCCCGCGGCGTTACGAGCGAAAATTGCTTTACTTTGGACGGCAACTTCGGCGAAGATAAGCGCGTTCGCCCACAACCTATTCAGCGCCGCGTTATGGCGAACTAGGATCGCGATGATCGCGAGCGCGACGGCTACGGGGGTAATGACCGCCGCGCAATGGCTATTTAACGCCGCGTTGTGGGCAAACCCTCTTACGCTTATTATTGCTGGAGTGGCGGCGTTAGCGGCGGGTATGGTCTACTTATACAACACCAGCGAGCCTGTCCGTCAGTTTTTCGACGGGCTTTGGGAAAGTTTGAGAAGCGGCGCGAGCGCGATATACGACTTCTTCAAGCCCGCTTTTGATTGGTTAGGCGACTCGTTAGGCTGGATTTGGGATAAGTTTGCGGGCTTTGCCGAATGGATCGGACTCTCAATGCCCAACGTGGAAATGCCAGCTATGCCCGAACTTCCCGCCGCTTCATTAGAAACCCCAGCCAGCGATTACGGCGGCGGTTTTTCTACTCCCGCTCTCGCGGCTGTGGGTAGCGGCGGCTCTACGTCAATCACAATCAACATAAATAACCCGCAAATGGCAAACGGCGCGGGGCGCGACGCTTTAGCGATAGATGTGCGCCGCGCGGTGGACGAGGCTTTACGCGCTCGCGCCGACAGCCGCAACAACCTCACGTTCGGAGATACGCAATGAATATGCTTATCTCTCTCGGCGAAGTTGAGTTGAATATCTGGGAAGTGGAGGCGATCGCGCAAAAAATAGAGGCGCAATGGGCTGAGTTTGATCGCATAGGCAGATCGCCCAAACACTTCGCGGTGGGCGGCGCAAAAGAGAGCATAGATTTTGAGGCGATTTTGCAGAATAGCGAGACTTATCAAGAGCTTGAGGCGATCGTAAAAGCAAAAAAGCCTGTGTTCCTTACTTTTCAGGACGGGAGCGCGATCAGGGTTATAGTTTTGAGTTGCGAACTTACGCGCAGTTACTTTAATGGGCGCGGAAAAGCGATCCGCGAGATCGTGAAAATCTCTTTGGCGGTTTATAATGGTTGAATACATCGCGAAAGACGGCGAAAGGCTAGATCAGCTTTGCTATCGCTTCTACAAGTCGCTTGAGGAACTGCCGCGATTTTTAACCGACAACGCGCCGCTGTGCGAGGAAGCCCAGCTAAAGGCTGGCGACAAGGTAAAAATACCCGAATACCCGCCTAAACCAGTAGAAAAGGCGAAAGCGTTATGGTAATTGATAATTACATCGCGCCGATAGCGCGGGGTCCCCAAAAATCCGCTTGCGGGTTTTTGGGGCAGGAGCAAAAGGAGCGCGTGAAATGGTAACGCTAAAAATAAACGGCGCAATTAAAGAGCTAGGCAGTTTAACCGCCCTCGTATTTACGGATAATGACGGCGAGGAGTCAGACGAGCTTTCTCTGACTTTCTGCGGGTTGTGGAAGCGACCAGCATACGGCGACGCGATTGATCTATGGATTAAAGGCAACTTTATGGGTAAATTCGTAGTGCAAACCAGCGAGCGGAGCAATAATAACGAATTGTCCGTAACCGCCAGCGGCGCGAACTTCGCCACATTAAAAACAAAGCGCGATTTCGCCTATGAAAACACCACGCTTAAAGACATAGCCGCGATCGTAGCGGCGCGGCACGGATTGCAGGTAAAGAGCGACGCGGATATATCCTTGCCTTATATCGCCCAACAGAACGAGAGCGACTCGGCGTTTATGGCGCGAGCGGCGAAAGATTACGATCTCTTATTCAGCGTAAAAAACGCCACGCTCTTGCTGTTGAAGCGCGATAAAGAGACTTTGCCTCATTACACGATTAACGTAAGCGAATGTTCCGCGATCCGCATTAAGCACACCGATCGCCCTCAATATAAGTCCGCTTTAGGAATTTGGCACGATGAGACTACCAATGAAACCAAGCAAATAACGATCGGGAGCGGCGATCCGCAGTTGCGAGTGGAGCGCAGATTTAAGGACGAGGAGCAAGCGAAAGCAAAAACTGAAGCCGCCCTCAAAGTCGCCTTGCGCGGAGCGGTAAGCGGCTCTCTCACCTGCGCGGGAGCGCCAATATACGCGGGCGGCGTGTTAAACCTTAAAGGTAGCGCGGAGGACGACGGCGAATACTCTATTAAACAGGTGCGCCACGATGTAGGTAGCGGCGGCTGGACTTGCGAGGCGCAATTTGAAAATTAAACGCGCTTTGCACCTTAGAAACGATTTTAAGCGTTTTAAGCCTCTGGGGTATTGCCGAAAAAACTTAAACGCTATTAAATGGGTCTTAAATACCTTAGAAACGGAGTATCAATTATGAATGTGAAAGAAATTATCGCCGAAGCGAGGAGATATTACCCGCTCAAAGACCTTAAAGACGATGAGATCGCGCCCTTTGTAGAGAGCGCGATCAAAGAGATCGGCGCGGCAAATTTAAGCGCGGACGATTATGTAAAGGCGGCGGCGTATAAGACCCTCGCCTTGCTTGGTTTGCGTATGTGGCTTAGGGTTCAGCAACGCGCTAATGAATACGACGAGACGTTAGGCACATTCGAAGATGTAGAAAAATGGATCGAATATTGGAACGCGCTTTACGCGAGGATTATCGCCGCAAGCGGCGAAACGCAAAGCGGTAGCGGCGGCAGTTTCTTTTGGGCGGCGGTTTAGTATGAATGAGAAAAAAATAATCCAAATGATCGCAAAGCCGATAGAGAATATCACCAGCGATTACAAGGCGTTTTTTAAGAGCCGCGCCGCGATAAACCGCGTGGAGTATCGCGCCGAGCTCACAGTCGTAGCCCCGCTGGAAAACGGCGGCGATATTTTGCGAGCGTTACATAAATTAGCCTCGCGCCTAACATTCAAGTCCTCGCAGGTAGAGACGGACGAGAATAGAGGCGTAGATGTGTTAACTTTTGAGACTACGCTCCGCTACGACGGTCGCTATGACGAGAGACCAAACACGGACGGCGGCGATGCCTAAATACGGAAGCGAAGTTAAAGATCGCGTTATCGCGTTGATAATCGCGGGTATGCCCAACGGCGAAATAGCCGCCGAATTAGGCTTAAAAGTAAATAGCGTTTGGCGGTGGCGCAAAGAGTATGAAAAAAGCCAAAAAAGCGCGGCTGAAACCATAGAAAACTTAAAAAAACAACTGGCGAATTTATCGCGCAGGAAACCCACCAGCGCGATCGCTCACCAGATCGCGCTTGTAACTAAGTCTATCGCCACACTTGAGGGCGAAGAGAAGCGGCGCGAAAAACAAAAGCAAAAACCAAAGCCGCAATCGGCGATCGCAAAAAACACCGACTATGAAACTCTCAAAGCGCGCGCGCTTGAAATCGGCGGTCTCTATGAGTATCAGCGCGACTTCTTGAACGATATGTCGCAGTTTAGGCTCGTGTTGAAGTCTCGTCAGATCGGCTTTTCGTTTGTATCAAGTTTAGACGCTTTGCTTGGCGCGGCGGCGGGGCGCAATCAGCTGTTTTTATCCGCAAGCGAAGAACAGGCGTTAATTCTTATGAATTATCTCGACGGCTGGGCGCGAAAGCTGGGGGTAGATTACGAGCGCAGTAGCGATTATTCCAAGAGGTTAAGCAACGGCGCGGAGATAAAAGTAATGGCGCACAACTTCCGCACCGTGCAGGGCTTCACGGGCGATATATGGATGGACGAGTTCGCGTGGTATCCGAACCCCAAAAAAATATGGCACGCCTTTGTGCCGTCTATCGGCGCGGTATCGGGACGGCTGACAATACTATCCACGCCGTTTGAGGAGAGATCATTTTTTCATAACTTGGTTACGGACGAGAGCCGCTTTTATATGTTTAGCCGCCATAGAGTGGACATTTACCGCGCTATGCGCGACGGGCTGAGCTTTGATCTTGAAGTTATGCGCGATCTATTCGACGCGGACACTTGGGCGAGCGCGTACGAGTGTCAATTCATTGACGACGAGACCGCGCTGTTGCCGATCGCGTTAATTAAATCTTGCGTGGAAGATTACAGAGTAGCCGCCGATACGCAAGCGGCGCAATTCTGCGGTTACGACATCGGGCGCGTGCGAGATAGGTCGGCGTTTGCCGCCGCGACAATGGTCGGCGAGAAGCTCAAGCTCTCCGCGCTTGAAACTTTATCAAAGGCTACTTTCGCGGAGCAAGAACGCTTCTTAGGCGATTATCTGCGCGTAAATAGCCTCGCGATCTTGCGCATAGACAAGACTGGTATCGGTATGGCTACGAGCGAGAGGCTCAAAGGACGTTTCGGCTCTAGGGTGCAGGGCGTTTACTTTACGCAAGCAAGCAAAGAGGCGATGGCGTTAAACCTCAAGAAGCACCTTGAGGAGAAGACGTTAATAATCCCCAACGATCCGCTGTTGATAGCCGATTTACACGCGATCAAGCGCAAGGTGGGAGCGCGCGGATTTATTTACGACGCGGAGCGGAACGAGAGAGGACACGCCGATCGCTTTTGGGCTTTGGCTCTAGCGGCGAGCTGGCAAGAGAAAGTTCGCGACCGAAAAGGAAAAGCGTGGATTTTATGATTTACAAGGAGGACGTGTAATGCGTGAGTTTTTTAAGAAGTTGATTATCGGCGAATACTCCAGTCAGCGGTTTAACGCGCTGATCGGAGTCTTTGTCGCTTCCGTAGTCGTGATCTATCAAGCGGCGGCGAATACGCTCACCGACGCCATATTCGGGCTTTATTTGGGTTTTGTGATCGCGGGTTACGCCGCGAGCAAAGCCGCGGACGCTTACGCCGAAACGCACTCCGCGATCGCGGCGAAACCCAATGAAGGAGAGGACGATGCCAATGATTAAATATATCCCGCTCGCGCTGGGAGCAGTCTTGCTGATAGCTTTTCTTTATCAGAGATCGCAGATTAAAAGCCTATCAAGCGAATTGCAAGGCGAGCGCGAAAAGTCGGCGCGGTTTATCGCGGCGGCGAATGAAAACGCCGCAACATTAAACGCCGTTAAACGCGATTTTAACGCCTCTTTAAACGATTGTTATGAGGATTATAAAACCATAGCCGGCGCGTTTGATCGTTACCGCGCGGCGATCACCAACGCGCAAAAACGCCAGGTCGTGATCGCCGATAAGAACGTCTCCTGCCGCCTCGTAAAAAACGCGCCGCTAATAGAAGCGTTGAATAGGAGCAATCAATGAAGTATTTACTGCTTGCGATATTGATTTTAGGCGGGTGCGCTTCGCCCCAAGTTGTGGAAAAGGCGGTGTACATTGACAGACCTTGCGATCGCGCGGAGGATTACGCGCCAGCTAAATGGCTACCCACGCGCTTTTTCGCCCTCGAAGTAGACGGCGAGATCGCCGCTTGCACAACCGACACGGCGGCGTTGCTGGGAAATATAGAGAGGTTCGCGAGATGATCGAAGATAAACAAGAGGCGATCGCGGCGAGAATTAAAGCGATCGGCAAGAGCGCGGAGCGCACGGAATGTCAGATTTTCACGCGCGTAATGGGCTACCACCGCCCCGTTGAGAGCTTCAACTTGGGCAAAAAGGGCGAGCACGCCGATCGCGTGGGCTTTGTTGAGCCTATAACCCCCGTGGGCGGCGCGGAGTGGAGCGAGGAGCTTTGCTCCTTGCGACAACACGAACGCGCCGTGGGGCGTGGGGTGAAACCACACATAAAAAGGAGCTAAAATGTATGAACTAGTAGTAACAAACGCCGCGATCGCGAAATTGCAAGCGGCAATCGCAAACGGCGGCGAGGTCAAATTAGCCTCTTTCAAAGTAGGCGACGGCGAACTGCGCCCCACAGCGGAGACGACAGGGCTGAAAAGCGAGGTGTATAGCGGCGAGTTAAACGCGGTAGAGTCTAACGGCGCTTTGCTCACGATAGACGCGGAAATTTCCGCGATCGCGGGCGGCTGGAGCGTAACCGAAATAGGGATATTTGACGAGGACGGCGAGCCTTTTGCCTTCGCCGATGTTCCCTCAACATACAAACCCTCTCCAAGCGAGGGCGGCGTGGCAAAAACGCTCCATATCAGAGTGAAAACTAGAATAGCCCACGCCGCCGCGATCAGTTTCGCCTTAGACGACAGCGTGATATTCGCGACTAAGGCGTGGATTAACGAGCGCGTAGAGCCGCTAGAGACAAACATCGCGACCAACGCTCGCAAGATCGCGGAGTTGCAAGGGCTGGGCGGCGCGTTGCCCGCTAAAAATTTTGAGACTTTAGCTCCCGACGCCGAAACTCTCACCCGCTACGCCGCGGAGAGTATCTGGGGCGCGGGCGGGATATGGGAGTGGAATGAAACGGACAAAGGAGAGAGCGCTTACGAGATAGACGGCGTTACCCACCGCGCCAGCGAGATATTTAACTCCACTTGGGTGCGCAACACCTACGAAGAACAAAACCACCGTTTTGTATTGACAAACACGCCGAACACCGATCCGATCGTGTTCGATTGGGCGGACGTGGGAGCTGACACCGTAGGCATAGCGAACGAGAATTTAGCGGGGCT
>JAITUT010000022.1 GCA_031286325.1 Helicobacteraceae bacterium | reverse complement strand
GTTTGCAAAGTCAAATAAAAGGAACAAAAAATGCTTGAGCAAATGGTTAGTCAGCCGCTGAATGGGGATTTTGATATGACCATTACTTTGCACGCGCGCGAAATTCGCGTTTTGGTGTTAGAGGGTTCTATAAACCACCTAATACTCAAAAACTTTATCGCGAGGTATTTTTCTAATGTATTAAAGTTGCGAGACGCGCTGATAATTATGCACGAGGAGCGCGAATTATCGCAAAAAAAATACTTTATTCAGTGGCTTTACGCCGCTTACCAAAAAAAACGCGCGGATATTACGCCGAAATTTCTAAAAGCCTTGCAAAGCGCGATCGCTTTCCCGATCACGGTTAAGGTTATTTCGGCGCAAAAAACCGTGCAGGGAATATCTGTGCGCATTAAAGTCCCGCAGTCTAACCACGCGATCTTTTCGTTATCCGTTGAACCCGAAGGCTCGCTTGCGGTAAATTTCTTTCGTTTTCGTTTTCAGCCGCACATTACGCGCCAAGCCGGCGCGGCGGAATTTTATATAGAAAATTCGCAGGAATCGTTAAAAATTTTGACGGAATTATTATCGCGCGATCGTATTTTGGCAATGCCCGTTTCGTATGTTTATGACAAATCGTCGATCGCCGCGTTATTCGCGAGCTTAAATTCGCAAAAAGAACGCGAAAAATCATACGAAAAACAGAAGTTTTACCGCATTATTATTGAAGAGGATAATAAGTTGCGGGAAGCTTATAAATTGCTCGGCGCGAGCGAGAGCTTCGATGACGCCGCGCTCAAACGCGCATACCGCGAAATGGCTTCGCGCCACCACCCCGATCGCGCATACGCTAACGGCGAGCGCGCGGTCGCCGAGATGACCCGCAAATTCCACGCGATCAACGACGCGTACGCTTTGATCGTCTCCTCGCGATCATAAGCGTTTTTTTGTAATCAGCCACTTTTTAGTATTATACGCGCCCTTAATTGAACTATAAACTTAAAGGCGGCGTTATGGATTTGCGCAAAAAACACCCCGATTTGTTCCCCGAACGCGACAATTGCGGCTTTGGGCTGATCGCCAATATCAAAAACGAACCGAGTCATTCGCTCACGAAAGACGCTATTAAATCATTAAGCCGAATGATTCACAGAGGCGCGATCGCCGCGGACGGCAAAAGCGGGGACGGCAGCGGGCTTTTATTTTCAATGCCCGATAAATTTATGCGCAAAGTCGCGGCGGAAGCGGGGGTGATTTTACCCGCGGTTTACGGCGCGGGAAATTTATTCCTCGAAAGCGAAGATCAAAAACAGATCGTCAGCGAAATCCTCGCCAAAAACGACCTGAAAGCCTTGCTCTTCCGCCCTCTTCCGATCGACACAAACGCTCTGGGCGATCAAGCCAAAGAGAGCCTGCCGATCATCTCGCAAATTTTCGTAACGCCCGCCAGCCCGATCGCCGCGCGCCGCTTTGATCCGCTTTTATACCTCGCGCGCAAAGAAATTGAACA
Organism: Helicobacteraceae bacterium; assembly: GCA_031286325.1. Classification (GTDB taxonomy): domain Bacteria; phylum Campylobacterota; class Campylobacteria; order Campylobacterales; family SZUA-545; genus JAIRNH01. The sequence goes on along the minus strand of JAITUT010000022.1, from coordinate 32,474 downwards.
CGCTTTACAGAAAAGCGAAAAGTTCTACATTCCGTCGTTAAACCGCAAAACGATCTGCTACAAAGGGCTCGTAATGCCCACGCATATCGAAGAATTTTTTCCCGATCTGCGCGACGCGGATTTTGAAGTTAGTTTCGCGCTTTTTCACCAGCGATTTTCAACGAACACATTACCGCGCTGGCGACTCGCGCAGCCGTTCCGCGCCCTCGCGCACAACGGCGAAATTAACTCAATTGAAGCAAACCGCTTTAATGTCCTCGTGAAATCCGCCGCAATGAAAAGCGAGGTATTTTCAGACGATGAGTTAAAGCGGATTTTCCCGATCTTAGAAACAGGCGTGAGCGACAGCGCGAGCCTTGATAATATGCTCGAATTTTTGCTGATTAACAATGTGGATTTCTTCCTCGCCGTGCGTTCAATGATTCCAGCTCCTTGGCAAAACGCGCCGCATATGGACGCGAAATTACGCGCGTTTTACGAGTTCGTCTCGGTCTATCAGGAGGCGTGGGACGGACCGGCGGCGATCAGCCTCACGGACGGGCGTTATATCGCGTGCGCTTTGGATCGCAACGGCTTGCGCCCCGCGAAATACACGATCACAAAAGACGATCGCATATTGATTTCCAGCGAATACGGCGTTTTGGATTTGACAAGCGATCAGGTTAAAGAGCGCGGGAAATTAAAGAGCGGGCAGATGATCGCCGTGGATTTGAAGTCCGGCGCGGTACTCAAAAACGAAGAAGTCGACGAATATTTAGGCGAACGCCAGCCGTATAGCGAGTGGCTGAACGCCAAAATGTATTATTTGCAAGAGTTTATTGACGATTATTTTGTAAAGAGCGTGGATTTGCCCGCGCCGATCGCGCCCTGCCAGCGGTATTTTCAGATCACAAACGAGGTCGTAGAACAAGTTATAAACCCGATGATCGAGACTGGCAAAGAGGCTACGGGCTCAATGGGAGACGACACGCCGCCCGCGGCTTTCAGCGACTATTACCGACCCTTTAGCGACTTTTTCCGCCAGCGATTCGCGCAAGTTACGAACCCGCCGATCGACCCGTTGCGAGAAAAAGTCGTGATGAGCACGAACACAGGTTTCGGCGCCACCAGCAATATCCTCGCGGAAAATCCCCGTTTCGCGCGCCGCCTTAAATCCGATTCGCCGATCTTGCCGCTCGAAAAGTTAGAGGTTTTGCTTGATTTCGGCGATGAAAAATCAGCGCGATTTGACGAAAATTTCAAAAACAAAACATTTTCCACGCTCTTTACGAGCGATCTTGAAAAGTCGCTAAAAAAACTCGGCGACGATGTGAGCGCGGCGATTAAATCGGGGACGCGGATCGTGGTTTTAGACGATCGTTACGTAGATGAAACTCGCCTTGCGATCCCAGCGGCAATGGCGATCGGCTACTTAAACCAACGTCTTCTCGCCGAAAATTTGCGCCACTTAGTATCAATGATCGCGATCACGGGCGAAGTAATTGACGCGCACTCCGCGGCGGTTTTGCTCGCTTTCGGCGCGAGCGCGATCTATCCGTATCTCTTGTTCGCGACCGCGTCCGAGAACGCAAAAGAGCTTGGCAAAAGCGCGGCGGAGCTTAAAAAAGACTTGAAAAACATTCAAAACGCGCTCAAAGCCGGACTCCTAAAAATCCTCTCAAAAATGGGAATTTCCACGATCGCGAGTTACCGCAACTCCGCGCTCTTTGATGTGATCGGTCTAAACACCGCGCTCGCAAACGAGTGTTTTAGGGGCGCGCACTCGCATTTAAGCGGGTTAAATTACGCCGATATTGAAGATCGCTTGCGCAAAATGCAACAAAAAGCTTTTGACAAAACTATGCGGCGGATTTTCCCGCTCGAAATCGGCGGGCTCTTAAAATATCAAGTTGATTGCGAATATCACGACTTTTCGCCCGCGGTAATGGACGCGATCCACGCGCTTTCAATCAGCGGCAAAAAAGAGGATTATGATCGCCTGAAAAATTTAATTGAAAATCGCGGTCTGCGAAATATCCGCGACTTTTTAGAGATCAAAAGCGATCGCGCGCCGATCGACATTGGCAAAGTTGAGAGCGTGGAGAAAATCGTAGCGCGGATCAACGGCGCGGCGATGAGTATCGGCGCAATCAGCCAAGAGGCGCACGAGGCGATCGCGGAGGCGCTCAACAAACTCGGCGGCAAAAGCAACAGCGGCGAGGGCGGCGAAGACGAGGCGCGGTTTAACACGCCGAAAATGAGCAAAATCAAGCAGATCGCCAGCGGTCGTTTCGGCGTAACTCCCGCGTATCTGCGCAACGCCGAAGAGATTCAGATCAAAGTCGCGCAAGGCGCGAAACCGGGCGAAGGCGGGCAATTGCCCGGATATAAAGTGTCGCCCTTTATCGCGAAACTGCGCTTCACAATTCCGGGCGTAACGCTTATCAGTCCGCCGCCGCACCACGATATTTACTCAATTGAGGATTTGGCGCAGTTAATTTTTGACTTAAAACAGGTAAATCCGAAAGCGATTATCAGCGTTAAACTCGTTTCAATCGGCGGCGTGGGCACGATCGCGGCGGGCGTGGCGAAAGCATACGCCGACAAGATCATCATCAGCGGCGCGGACGGCGGCACGGGCGCGGCGCAGATCGCGTCAATTAAATACGCGGGCAACCCTTGGGAATTAGGGCTCGCGGAGGCGCACGATATTCTCAAGGCAAACAGCCTGCGCGATTTCGTGGAATTGCAGACGGACGGCGGCTTGAAAGTCGGGCTTGACATCGTGAAAGCCGCGCTTTTAGGCGCGGAAAGTTACGGCTTCGGCACCGCGCTTTTAGCCGCGCTCGGCTGTAAAATGCTGCGCGTCTGCCACCTAAATAAATGCACGGTCGGCGTAGCCACGCAAGAAAAAGTTTTGCGCGAGCATTACAAAGGCAATGTGGATCGTCTGGTAAATTATTTGACCCTCCTCGCCGGAGACGTCCGAGCAATCCTCGCTGAAATGGGCTACAAGAGCCTCTCTGAAATCATCGGGCGGCGCGAACTTTTAGCGCAAAAAACTGAAGAAAAATCCGCAAAATTTGACTTGTCGAAACTCCTGCGCGTAGTTGATGGCAAAAACACTTGGCGCGGTTTGAAAAACGACCCCTTTGACGACAATGTCTACGAGAAAAAATTGCTTGATCAAGTGAAAGACGCGATCGCAAACCCAGAGAAAAAAATTGAAGTCAAAGCCGAAGTCTGCAACCGCAACCGCAGCATTGGCGCGTTAATCAGCGGCGAAATTTCTTTGAAACACGGCAACAAAGGTATGGCGGAGGGGGCGATCACCCTTAAATTAAACGGCGCGGCGGGGCAATCGCTAGGCGCTTTCCTCGCGAGCGGGCTAAATATAGAAGTCAGCGGCGTGGCGAACGATTATGTCGGCAAGGGAATGCACGGCGGCAAGATCGTGATCGTGCCGAAGGTGCAAGGAACGCAATTTAGCGCGGCGGGCAACACTTGTTTATACGGCGCGACCGGCGGCAAATTGTTCGTAGCGGGCACCGTGGGCGAAAGATTCGGCGTGCGCAATAGCGGCGCGGTCGCGGTCGTGGAGGGTACGGGCGATCACGCCTGCGAATATATGACGGGCGGCGCGGTCGCGATCCTAGGCGAAACCGGCGTCAATTTCGGCGCGGGTATGACGGGCGGCGTAGCGTTTGTATATGACAAAGAATCGCGCTTTATGGATCGCCTAAATCAAGAATTAGTACGCGCCGCGCGCATTGACACATACGAAGAGGACGAAGGCAAAATTTACCTTAAAAAACTGATCAAAAATTTTGTCAATGACACTGGCAGCGAGCGGGCGAAATTTATTCTGGATAATTTCCGCCAAGAGGTGGTCTATTTCTGGATGGTTTCGCCCAAAGATATGAAAGTTACATTCCCATACGAGGCGGCATAATGCAAAACTTTATCAAACTTGATCGCGCCGCGCCTGAAAAAGAGGCGGCAAACGAGCGGCTCAAACACTTCGGCGAAATTTACCGCCTCTTTGATACGCCTAAAGCGGCGGCGCAAGCCGAACGCTGCGTGCAATGCGGCGATCCGTATTGCTCTGTAAACGGTTGCCCGATCCACAACCACATTCCGCATTGGCTTAAATCAATCGCGGAGAAAAACCCGCGCCGCGCCTTTCTTTTGAGCAACGAAAATTCGCCCTTTCCCGAAATTCTTGGGCGGATTTGCCCGCAAGAAAGACTCTGCGAGGGCGCTTGCACTTTGGGCGTCGATAACTTCGGCGCGATCTCAATCGGCGCGATTGAGACCGCGATTGCCGAACGCGGCTTTGAGAGCGGCTACGAAATAAATTACCCCGCGCCTGATAAAAACGCGAAAAAAGTTGCCGTGATCGGCAGCGGTCCCGCGTCGCTCTCGGCGGCGACATTTCTGGCGCGAGCTGGGATCGCGGTAGAAATTTTTGAAGCCGCCGATCGCGCGGGCGGGCTTTTGACTTATGGAATTCCCGGTTTCAAATTAAATAAATCCGTAGTGGATCGCCGCTTTGAAATGTTAAAGAAATCAGGAGCGCAAATTCACTTAAATCACGATGTAAATGAGAAAAATTTCGGCGAAATTCTCGCCAAATTTGACGCGGTTTTTGTGGGAGTCGGCGCGAGAAAACCGACTTCGGCGCGAATTGAAAACGAAGACGCGAAAGGCGTTTACAGCGCGATCGACTTTTTAACCGCCTCGCAAAAAGTTTTGTTCGGCGCGAAAGACGCCGCGCTCTTTGACGCCAAAGACAAAAATATCGTTGTGATCGGCGGCGGCGATACCGCGATGGACTGCGTGCGCGCGGCTTTAAGGCTCGGCGCGAAGTTAGCGACTTGCGTTTATAGGCGATCGGAAGCCGATATGCCGGGCAGCAAAAAAGAGTTTATAAACGCCAAAGAAGAGGGAGCGGAGTTTATCTTTAACCGCGCGCCCGCCAAAATCGCGATCACGAACGGTAAAGTCGCGGCGGCGGTTTTCGCGCTGACAAAAAGCGCGGGTCGCTCTCAAATGGAAGTCGTTGATAGCGACATTATAGAGATCGCGGCGGACGCCGTAATTATGGCGCTTGGTTTCGCGCATCAAGAAAAATCTTGGCTCGCGAATAACGGCGTCCAACTCGCGGAAAACGGCGCGATCTTAGTAGATCAAGATCAGCGCGCGAGCAACCCGAAAATTTACGCGGGCGGCGACGCGGCGCGCGGCGCGAGTCTCGCCGTTAAAGCCGCTTTGGACGGTAAAAGAGCGGCGTTCGCGATCATTAAAAGTTTATTAAAATGAAAGTTGCTTTAAGCGAATTTTTAAGCGCGGCGATCGAGGCGAACGAGCAAGTCGCGAAATTTCTCGCCGAAAATAAAAGCGCGGAAATTTTTGAATACGCCGATCACACCGAAAAGGGAATCGGGTACGGCGGCGATCGCAGCTTAAAAATTGACTTGATCGCCGAAAAATTTTTCCTTGACAAACTCCATAAATTCGGGCGGATTGACTCCGAAGAGTGCGGACCCGTCGGCGGCGGCGCGGACGAAATCGTGATTGACCCAATAGACGGCAGCGCGAATTTAGCCTCGCAAATTCCATATTACGGATCGTCAATCGCGTTAAAACAAAATGGCGTTGTAACGGAGTCGATCGTCTGCAATTTAGCGTGCGGCGAATATTTCGCGCGCGATTCGCGCGGAGTTTTTAAGTCAAAACTCTTCGACAAAAATCGCGCGCGCCTGCCGATCTTGCGCTCGCCGAACTCGCCGACAGGAATTTTTGAAAAAGCCTACCAACGTCCAGAGGAGACGAAAAAACTCATTCGCGAGGGGCTGAAATTCAGATCGCCGGGCGCGCTCGCTTTAAGCCTCGCTTACGCCCGCGCCGCTAAATTTATGCTCTCAATGGGCAGACACCGCGACTATGATATAATCGCCGGATTGCACTTAAATAGCGATTTGCGCTCATACATTAGCGGCGGTCTCATCATCATCAGCGCAGATCCCGCCGAGTTTGAGCGCGTGAAAAATTTGTTTGTGAAGGGTTGAAATGAACTTTGGCGAACTTTTCAAACGGATCAAAAAAGACGCGCCGAAAGCCGCGCCGCAATCGCACTGGATCAAGTGCAAAAATTGCGAAGCGATAATGTATTACAAAGAGGTCGCGGCGCAAAATTTTGTTTGCCCGAAGTGCGGTTTGCACCTTAGGATCAGCGCCGTAGATCGCATAGATATGCTCGCCGATAAAGAGACTTTCCACGAATTTGACGAGGGTTTGAAAGCGTGCGATCCGCTCGGTTTTTCCGACAAAAAATCTTACGCCGATCGTTTGGAAGAGGGCTACAAAAAGACAGGTCGCCACTCCGCCGCGATCGCGGGCGAATGTCTAATTGACGGCGCTCCCGCGCAGGTTGTCGTCTTTGACTTTGACTTTATGGGCGGCTCGCTAGGCAGCGTCGAGGGCGAAAAGATCGTTCGCGCCGTAGATCGCGCGATCGCGAAGCGGCAAGGTTTGGTAATCCTCTCCGCAAGCGGCGGCGCGAGAATGCAAGAATCCACTTTCAGCCTAATGCAAATGGCGAAAACGAGCGCGGCTCTGAAAAAATTATCCGACGCGAAATTGCCGTTTATCTCAATTTTGACAGACCCGACTTTCGGCGGCGTCTCGGCGAGTTTCGCGTTTTTGGGAGATGTGATTATCGCCGAACCCGGCGCGATGATAGGCTTCGCGGGCGCGCGCGTCATCAAGCAAACTATAGGCGCGGATTTGCCCGAAGGCTTCCAAAGCGCGGAATTTTTGCTCGAATACGGGCTGATTGATATGGTCGTGGGGCGCGACGTTTTGAAAAAGACTCTCTCCGACCTCTTGCGCTTCACCGCGCCGCGCGTCGCGATCGCAATCTAAAATGGCGAGCGATCTCTCGTTCGTGGAGTTTGCCTGCGAGCAGATCGCTAACGCGGGCGCGATCTCGCGGCGCAAAATGTTCGGCGGGTATATGATCTATGTTAATTTGAAGCCGATTGTGCTTGTCTGCAACAATACCGCGTATGTTAAAAAGTTGCCCGAAGTCGCGAGAGTCGCGCCCGATTTGGAGATCGGCGCGCCTTACAAAGGGGCGAAAGATCACTATATTTTGAACCTTGATAACGCCGATGAATCGCGCGAGATCGCGATCGCTCTCGAAAAAATCACCGAAATCCCCAAGCGAAAAACGAAAAAGAATTAAGACGTTGTCTCTTTAATTTCTCATTGCGAGCTGGATCGCAATCTCTTAAACGTTAGACGGCGATCCGTAGCGCAACTTGATTTTTGAGTTTTACCCGCCTTTTTATTTATTAAATTTATGCTATGATTCTAGCTTACAAAAGGAGTTCAAATGTTTACAGCACAGCACAGCACAGCACAGCACAGCACAGCACAGCACAGCACAGCACAGCACAGCACAGCACAGCACAGCACAGCACAGCTCTAGCCGAGCCTAGCCGCCGCTTCCCTTTAACCGCGAAAAAGTTCGCTTTTTTAATCGCGATCGCTACGCTACTTTTCAGCGGTTGCGCCCCGGTCAGACCTACAGTTAATGTAAACGCGGAGAAAGACCACTCTCACTCGTTTAATAGAAGCGGCAAAATAGCCGTTTTTTTAAGAGATCAAGCGACCGTTGAAGATAAGAAGTTCGCGCGTATGCTTGAAGATAATATGCGCTTCTTTGGCTTAAATGTGGGAAACCCAGCGGATAATGATTTAGATTACGCGATTATTTTTGGTTTGGATCAAAAAACTTATACGAGCACCAACACCTACACAAGCTATCAAAACCAAACCACATACCACTCAGGTTTTGTGGGCGGCAGGTTTTATTCCGGGCAGAGCAATACGCAAGTTCCCGTTACGCAAAGCTACACTTCTTCGGAAACTGATAAATATATTTCTATGAATATATTAAAGCCAGATCGAACAGGCAAAACAAAACCAGAGACTATTTGGTCTATGTCTAGCTCTCTGCTCATAAATTACTGGAATTGGAACCCAAATTGCGCAATTAGAATTTTTGTTTATCTTTTTGGACAAGAGAGCGACAAAGCAAGACCCAATTACTACCTCACAAACGAGGAGCGAACCCAATGCTTTTGGCAACAGAGCGCGAACAACGACGATAAAGCAAGAGAAGCTTTTGACAGAGGATTTAAGGCTTTTGCGGCTAGGGATTATCAGACAGCTGTAGGCGAATACACAAAAGCGATTGAAATTGATCCGAATAAGGATGGCGCTTACTTTAATCGTGGAAACGCTTACAGTAATTTAGGCGATTATAATAAAGCGATCGCGGATTACACAAAAGCGATTGAAATTGATCCAAACAATAATGCGTTTGCTTACCATAATCGCGGAAAGGCTTACGCTAGTTTAGGCGATTATAATAAAGCGATCGTGGATTTCACAAAAGCGGTTGAGCTTCATCCGAAAACGATTGGGGCTAATCCGTATATTGCGAGTGCTTACGCTGATCGCGGAAGCACTTACGGTATGTTGGGCGATCATAAAAAAGAGATTGCTGATTACACAAAAGTGATTGAAATTGATCCAAAGAATTCAATGGCTTACAATAATCGCGGGTTTGCTTACACTAAGTTGGGCGATAATAATAAAGCGGTATCGGATTGCACAAAAGCAATTGAAATTGACCCAAATAATGCTTTTGCTTATGATAGTCGCGGAGTAGCTTACAGTAATTTGGGCAATCATAATAAAGCGATCGCGGATTTCACGAAAGCGATTGAGCTTTATCCGCAAAGGATTGAGGCTAATCCGTATATTGCGGAAACTTATAATAATCGCGGACTTGCTTATGAAAAGCTAGGCGATAACAATAAAGCGACGAAAGATCGGGCGAAAGCTTGCGAGCTTGACAAACGTTTTTGCAAGGCTAATTGATCGCCCGGCGGTTTTTATATAGTCGCGCGTTTTGTCGCAAAACGGCGCGAGGCGCAAAGGTTAGCGTATTTAGCGTACTTATCGTACTTTAATGTACGCGCCTTTGCGATCAAACGCCGCGACCGCGAAATTGCCAAAAAGCAAAAATCAATTCAAAAATTAAACCGCCCCGCGCTCATAAAGGGCGCGCATTCGCTCTTTTTCGGCTTTAATTTGCGCTCTTTTCGCCTCGCGCGATTTCCAATCCGCCACGCTGACTTTCAATGGCGATAGCAAACTCGCCGCGACAAAAATTGAGCTCAAAGTGCCGATAATAATACCCGCGATCAAGACTAGCGAAAGCGGTTTCAAAATTTCGCCGCCGAAGAGATATGTCGTCAAAACCACGAAAAGGGTTGTAAACGAGGTCAAGATCGTGCGCGAAAGCGTGTGCGAGAGCGCCTCGTTCGTAACGTCATTGAGATTTACCGCGTCTTTGCGCGACATAATTTCGCGAATGCGATCAAAGACCACGATCGTATCGTTCAGCGAGTAGCCTAAAACCGTCAAGATCGCCGCCAAAATTTCAAGATTGATCGGCACTTCAAACAAAATTACAAAGCCCATCGTGAGCGTAATATCGTGGATCGTGCACAAAACCGCCGCGAGAGCGAAGCGAAACTCAAAGCGAAACGCGATGTAGATCAAAATCCCGACAAGCGAGAAAATAACCGCCATAAGCCCCGCGCGGCGCAGCTCGCCGCCTACTTTAGCGCCCACCATATCCACTTTGCGAATTTCAAAATCGCCCGTTTTAGCGAGGATTTCGCGCGCTTCGTCTCCGACGTCAACGCCCAAAGTACTGCCCGTAACATTCGCTTTGATCACAACCTCGTTCGCCGCGCCGAACTCCTGCACCGCCGCGCCCTCAAAGCGCGTGCCGTTTAGGGCGTCTGTGATCGCCGCGATCGGCGCTTTATCCGCCGAATAACGCACCTGAATCACGGTGCCGCCTGAAAAGTCAATGCCGTAATTGGGCGTTTTCATAAAAATCAGCGCGATCGAGGCGGCGAAAAGAACGCCGAAAAAGGCGAGCGCGTATTGTTGGATTTTAGAAAATTGATAAATTTTGTGATAGACAAAAAAACTCATTGGTTAGCCTTTTTCGGCACGTGAAAGTAGCATTCGATTTTGCCGCGCGCGATGCGAGCCGAAATCGCCTCGAATATCCCGCGCGTGCCGACAATCGCCGTCAGCATTGAGCACAAAATACCCACGCTGAGAGTTACCGCGAAGCCTTTAATAGGTCCCGTGCCATACGCGTAGAGCGCGATCGCCGCGATCAGAGTCGTGATATTCGCGTCCAAAATCGCGCTAAAGGCGTTCGCGTAACCCTGCTCAATCGCTTTCAAAACACCCTTGCCCTCGTAGAGCAACTCTTTAATGCGCTCGTTAATAATCACATTCGCGTCTACCGCCATACCGATCGTGAGGACGATACCAACCATTCCAGGCAGCGTCAAAGTCGCGCCGAAGAGCGCCATAATCGCAACGATCATAAACAAATTCACAAATAGCGCGGCGACGCTAATGAGCCCCGCGATCCTGTAATAAAGAATCATAAACGCCGCCACCGCCAGAAAGCCGCTGATAAGCGCGATCGCGCTCGCTTTAATGCTATCCGCGCCGAGCGAGGGACCCACAGAGCGTTTTTCCTGCATATCCACGCTCGCCGAGAGCGAGCCGCTGCGAAGCGCGATCGCCAAATCCGCCGCCGTTTGCATTGTGAAACTGCCGCTAATCTGCCCGCTGCCGCCGCCGATTCTTTCGCGGATTACAGGCGCGCTATAAACTTTGTCGTCAAGGACGATCGCGAGTCGTTTTCCCTTGTTTTTCTCGGTGAAATCGCCGAAAATTTTCGCCCCCGCGCCGTCTAGCGAAAAGTGAATAAGCGGCTGATTCGTCTGCGGGTCAAAGCCCACTCTAGCGTCCGTAAGCCGCTCGCCGTCTAAGATCGGCAGGCGTTTTACTACATACTTTTCATTCGGGTTATAAACATCGGGCAGCACGATCGAGCCCGCCGCGCGCGCCTCCGCCTCGGTCATTACCATAGCTCGCGCGTTATTTCGCTCGTCAATCGCCATCATTTGCAGGTGCGCCGATTGCGCTATGAGGCTTCTCGCGCGTTGCTCCTCCGCGTCCGTTTTGACCCCCGGCAACTCCACTAAAATTTTATCCTCGCCTTGTTGCGCCACAGTCGGCTCGCTTAATCCAAACTGATCGAGGCGGTTTCTGATCGTCTCCACAGCTTGCGATACGGAGGAGTTTTTAACGAGCGCCGCCTCCTCCGCGGTAAGGCGGATTTCGTAACGTTCGTTATCTTGCGCGATCGTAATGCCCGTAATATCCTTAAAATAGCCGTCTAATTTGCCTTTCGCCGCGCCATCCAAAAGGTCAAATTTAAGCGAAGTTTCATCAAACGCCAAGCCGTCAATCAAAATGTTGTTCTGCTCCGCGAAAGCATTGACGCCGCTTGAAAGGCTCTTGATCTTGTTGGCGACCGCTTCGTTCGTATTCACGCCCAAAAGCATATAAAGCCCGCCTTGCAAATCAAGCCCCAGATTGATCTTCGGGGCGTTTTGCGCGTTCAAAAAGGAGGGCAAACTTGCCGCCGCTCCTAAAATCGCCGCAACGACGAATATGAAAAGCCGCCAATTTTTCATTTCGTCTCCGCCGCGAAGAAGCCGCCGCTCGCTGCGGCTTTATCCTCGTCAACTTTGCGCGCGATCGCCGATCGCTCAATGCGAATCGTAACGCCCTTGTTAATCTCTACTTTGATAAACTCGTCGTTTTCGTCCGCTTTCACGACTTCGCCTAAGACGCCGCCGCTTGTTACGACTTTGTCGCCGTTTTTGAGCGCGTTTGTCATCTCTTTGTGTTTTTTGGCTTGGCGTTGTTGCGGCAAAATTATCAAAAGATAGAAGATGCCTAACAAAACGATTAACGGAAAGAGCGAACTCAAAATGTCGGGCGCCGCCGCTGCGGGCGTTGTTGCTTGTGGCATAAAAATCCTTTTTCGCGAAATTAAAAGCCGCGATTCTAACAAAATCGCGCTTGGCGTTTTGGCTTCGCTTTTGATCGCGGCCCTGGGAGCGGTTTTTTTGAGCGCGTTCATTTATTTGGAGCGTTTTTTTGGCGAAAATTTTATCACCCGCGTAATTTGCACGATTTTCGCCCTTTTAGGACTCGCGATCTGGCTGATCGCTCCTAAAAAAGCTTCGGTTTTTTTAGGGTTTTTTACGGGAATTTTATGGTTTTGGTGGATCGGATTAAGTTTTTTATACACGGAATATCCGTTTTTAGCGCCGATCGTAAGCGTTTTTGTGAGCGCGGTTTACGCCCTGATCTTTTGGGCGATCTCGTATTTTAATTTGTGGATTCGCGCGATCTTGATCGCGGCGATATTTTATTTTGTCGAGCCCTTTGGTTTTAATTGGTTTAAGCCTGAAATAATTCTAAGTTCGGGCTTTTTTTCGCCGCACTTTTTCGCCTTTCCTTTTACGATTTTCTCTTTATTTTTAGCGATATTTTCGGTGAGATTTTTGCGGAAAAAACGAATATTTTTCGCGCTGAATTTTTGCGCGATTATATTTTTAACGGCGGCGTTTATTTTGCCCGCGCCGATCGCGCCTAAATTGCCTGAGATCGCGATCGCGCTCGCCAACACTAAGGTTACGCAAGATGTTAAGTGGTTGCCTAAGGAGTTGCCGCGCCAAATTGACGAATCGCTAGAGATCGTAGATCGCGCGATTGAGGCTAGAGACGATCTGGTGATTTTGCCGGAGGCGGCGTTCCCGATGTTTCTTAACAAAGACGAAATAGTTATAGCGGAGCTTTCGCGGCGCGGCGAGTACCTCACGATCGTAGCGGGCGGCTTACACCTTAAAGGACGCTTACCCTACAACAGCGCGTATATTTTTCAAAACGGCGAATTTTTGATCGCCGACAAAGTTTTTTTGGTGCCGTTTGGCGAGGCGAGTCCGCTGCCGAAATGGGCGGGGCGCTGGATAAATTCGCTCTTTTTCAACGGCGCGGAGGATTATTTGACCGCCGCCAAAGCCACAGACTTCGCGATCGGAGAGCATAATTTCAGGATCGCGATCTGCTATGAGATCGGCGTTGAGAAGATGTTTCAAGACGCGCCGCCATACATTATCGCGATCTCCAACAACGGCTGGTTCGCGCCCTCAATCGAGCCCGCTTTGCAACGGCTTTTGGCGCGGCATTACGCGCGGCGTTACGGCAAAATCATCTACCACGCCAGCAACGAGAGCCCTTCTGAAATTATCCGATGACGCTTCGTATTTAAGGATAGATTAGAGAGAATACCGCCAAACGTATTCCGCAAGTTTCTTTTGGATAGGATTTTCACAAACTTTGAGCGAGGGGGGCGAATGGTAGATTTAAGTCCGGTTCTAATGGGCAGCTTTTTCGCGATATTTATCGCGTTGCTTTTGTTCTTGAACGCCGTACTTTTTAAGCCGGTTTTAAGCCACATTGAGGCGCGAAAAGCCGCGTTAGAGGGCGATCAGGGCGTAGCGGATAGCGATATTGCGGAGCGCGATCGTTTGAACGCGGAGGCTAAAAAGGTAATCCTTGAAGCTCGCAAAGAGGCGACGAAAATTAAAGAAGCCATTTTGATCGAGGCTAAAGAGAAAGCCGACGCGAAAATTGCGGCGGAGCAGAAAAAGATCGCAAAAGAGCTGGCGGCCTTTGAAAAAACGCTTGCCGAGAGCGAAGCGAACCTCAAAAACGCGCTTTTGGGCGAAGCGCCGCTCATTAAAGAGCGCGTCAAAACCAAATTTATCGCGGCGTAGGAGGTTTGATGAGACTTTTAATAGGTTTAACCCTGTTGTTGCCGATCGCGGCGTTTGGCGCGGGCGGCGGCGAAACCGATCTGTTTTGGCGATCAATTAACTTTTTGATCTTCGCGGCTCTTGTATATTGGCTCTTTTCTGGCTTCGTCAAAAAGTTTTTAGGCGAAAGATCGCAAGGGATCGCGCAGGCGTTTGAGCGCGCGCAGGACAAAGCGAAAGAGGCGAGAAGCGCGAAAGAAAAGGCGAAAGGAGCCTTTGACGGCGCGAGATCGCAAGCGGACGGTATCATAAAAGCGGCTAAAAGCGAGGGCGAAGCTCTAGCCGCGCGTATTGCCGATCGCGCCGAAGACGAGATCAAAGTCTTGCACAAACTCAAAGAAGAGCAGATGACAGTCGCCGAAAACAAAATGACGCGCGCGGTCGTCTCGCAAACTCTGGGCGAAATTCTCTCTTCGGAGGACATTTTGAACAACCAAGACGCGATCGTGGAAAAACTAAAAAGGCAGGTGGCGTAAATGGAAAACAAACTCGCCGCAAAACGATACGCCGCGGCGCTCATCGCGGCTTGCGATGATAAAGAGTTGACTCGCGCTATGGCGCTTTTGGACGCCGCTAGCGCCCTCTTTAACAACAAAAAATTCGCCGAAATCGCCAAATCGCCGCTGGTGCCAAACAGCGAAAAGTGCGATCTAATCAACGCGGTTTTGAGCGAAAAGCCGCCGAAGATCGTAAATCTTGTGAAACTCCTAGCCGAAAAAAACCGCTTAATGGCTCTGCCCGCGGTGGCAAAGGAGGTACGTTCGGCTTTGAGCGGGAGGCAATCCGCCTATAACGGGCTTGTCTATTCGCAAAAACCGCTCGCGAAAGGTCAGTTGGAGGATTTGGCAAAGAGCCTCACGGCGCGCTTAAAAGCGGAGGTCAAACTCACGCAAGCGGCGGAGACTTACGAGGGGGTGAAGGTCGCGATCGACGATCTGGGCGTAGAGGTAGATTTTTCTAAAACGCGGATTAAGTCCCAAATTTTGGGGCATATCCTGCGCGGGTTGTAATCACGCGCGTTTTTCGTCATTGCGGACTTGATTTGCGATCTTTTATGAGATTGCGGTATTCGTCGCGATTACGGGAAAAGCGGTAGCGATTTTCGGAAATTTCAGGCTGGCTTAAACCTATCAAAAAGAAAAACAGGAGGTATCAATGGCTCTTAAAACCGAAGAGATCAGCACAATTATTCGCGATCGTATTGAAAATTACGAGTTGAAGATTGATGTGCAAGAGGTTGGCAAGGTAGTCTCAATAGCGGACGGCATCGCGAAAGTATACGGGCTGAAAAATGTCATGGCTGAAGAGATCGTGGAGTTTGCGGGCGGCGAAAAGGGCTTGGCGCTAAACCTTGACGAAGATAGCGTAGGCGTCGTGGTTTTGGGCAAAGCGAGCGCGATCGTAGAGGGTACGGCGGTAAAACGCACGGGCAAATTGCTCTCCGCGCCAGTGGGCGACAATATGATCGGCAGGATCGTAAACGCTCTGGGCGAGCCGATTGACGGCAAAGGTCCGATTGAAGCGGTGAAAATCTGCTTTGTGGAAGAAAAGGCGCCCGGCATTATGGCGCGCAAATCCGTCCACGAGCCTCTGCAAACGGGCATTAAAGCGCTTGACGCGTTGGTGCCGATCGGTCGCGGTCAACGCGAACTAATTATCGGCGATCGCCAAACTGGTAAAACGACTGTCGCGATAGATACGATCATCAACCAAAAAGGTCAAGATGTAATTTGTATTTATGTCGCGATCGGGCAAAAGCAGAGCACGGTTTCGCAAGTTGTCCGCCGCCTAGAAGATCACGGCGCGATGGACTACACGATCGTCGTTAGCGCGAGCGCGAGCGAATCCGCCGCGATGCAATACCTCGCGCCTTACACAGGCGTAACAATGGGCGAATACTTCCGCGACTCCTCGCGCCACGCGCTCATTATTTACGACGACCTTTCAAAACACGCGGTCGCTTATCGCGAGATGTCGCTGCTCCTCCGTCGCCCTCCGGGTCGCGAAGCGTATCCTGGCGATGTCTTTTATCTGCACTCCCGTTTGCTTGAGCGCGCGGCAAAAATGAGCGACGCGAAAGGCGCGGGCTCTTTAACCGCGCTTCCCGTGATCGAGACCCAAGCGGGCGACCTTTCGGCTTACATTCCTACGAATGTGATCTCTATTACGGACGGGCAAATCTTCCTTGAGACCGACTTATTTAACAGCGGCGTGCGCCCCGCGATCAATGTCGGCTTGTCGGTTTCGCGCGTAGGCGGCGCGGCGCAGATTAAAGCGATGAAACAAGTCGCGGGATCGCTTAAAGGCGACCTCGCTCAGTTTAGAGAGTTGCAGGCGTTCAGCCAATTCGCGAGCGATCTTGACGAGATCAGCCGCAAGCAGTTAGAGCGCGGTCAAAAAATGGTTGAGGTTTTGAAGCAGCCTCCGTATTCGCCGCTTGCCGTTGAGAAGCAAGTCGCGGTAATTTTCGCGGCGTCTAAAGGCTATCTGGACAAAGTCCCCGTTACTGCGGTAGGCAAATTTGAGAACGAGCTCTATCCGTTTTTAGAGGCGAAATACCCGCAAATTTTAGAGGGAATACGCTCTAAAAAGCAGGTAGATAAAGACATTGAAGCCGATCTCAAAAAAGCGTTGGAAGACTTTTTAACCGTCTTCAGCGCGAATTAAAGGCGGAAAATGGCGGCGCTAAAAGATATTAAACGCCGAATAAAGAGCGTCAACAACACGCAAAAAACCACTTCGGCAATGAAGCTGGTCTCGACGGTCAAGTTAAAAAAGTCGCAGGAGATCGCGACTCAGTCTAGGGCGTATTCGCAGAAGTTAAACGAAATGCTCTCGACGATCGCGCGCCAGATCGCGACCTACCGCGTGGGCGGCATTGAGAGCCGCTTCTTTGCGCAACCTGAAAAGTTTGAGAAGACCGATCTAATCTTTATCACGGCGGACAAAGGTTTGTGCGGCGGCTTTAACTACCGCACGATCAAGTATGTGAATCACAAGTTGGACGAATACAAAGAGGCGAAGACGAAAGTCCGCCTCCGCGCGATCGGCAAAAAGGGTATTGAGTATTTCAAGTTTAACCACATTGAGTTATACGACGAGACTCTGCACCTTTCCTCCTCGCCCAACTTTGAGCAGGCGAAAGAGCACATCGCGAAATCCGTGAGCGATTATATGAAAGGTTTAACCGATCGCGTAGTGCTCGTCTATAACGGCTTTAAGAATATGATTTCGCAAGAGTTGCGCGAAATCCTGCTCTTGCCCGTTGATATAGATCGCGTGGGCGACATTGACGACAAGTCGCTCATTGAGTTTGAGCCCAAAGGCGACGAGACGATCTTAAACACCCTCGTCGAGCGTTATGTGGAGTTTAACCTCTACTACGCGCTAATTGATTCGCTCGCGGCGGAACACAGCGCGAGAATGCAAGCGATGGAAGCGGCGACTAAAAACTCTAAAGAGTTGGCGAGATTCTTGACCCTTGCCTACAACAAAGCTCGCCAAGAGTCGATTACGACCGAGCTAAGCGAGATTGTTTCGGGCGTTGAGGCGATGAAGTGAGCCAAGAAATTCGCGAGGTTTCAACAAAAAGCCTTGCGATCCGCCGTGTTCGCGGCAGCAAAGCAATGCGGCGGCGAGAAATCGCGCGTGAGTACAGAGGCGGTTTTCGTGGGTTTCCAAAGGGTTTGCCCTTTGATCGCAACGGGAACTTTATTTCCGTGAGAAATTAAAAAGGATTACAGACATGGCAACAAGCGCAGGCAACAAAATAGGCGAAGTTATTCAAGTTACGGGACCGGTGGTAGATATCGCGTTTGACGACTATCTGCCGCAGATCAACGAGGCGATCGAGATTGAAATTGAACGCGGCGAGAGCAAAGCGACTCTTGTCTGCGAAGTGGCGGTGCATAGCGGCGACAAGCGCGTCCGCGCGATCGCTATGGACGGCACGCACGGTTTGACGCGCGGCGCGAAAGCGAAAGCTACGGGCGCGGGCATTAGCGTCCCTGTAGGCGAGGCGGTTTTGGGCAGGATTTTTGACGTCTGCGGCAGGTGCGTAGACGAGGGTCCCGAAGTTAAGGTAGATAAACGCTGGGCGATCCACCGCACACCGCCTAGCTTTGAGGAGCAAGGCACCAAGACCGAGACATTTGAAACGGGTATTAAGGTGATTGATCTTCTCGCGCCGTATCCCAAAGGCGGCAAAGTCGGTTTATTCGGCGGCGCGGGCGTGGGCAAAACCGTGATCATTATGGAGCTTATCCACAATGTCGCGCTCAAATACAGCGGCTACTCAATCTTCGCGGGCGTGGGCGAGCGCACCCGCGAGGGCAACGACCTCTACCACGAGATGAAAGAGTCGAATGTCTTGGACAAAGTGGCGCTCTGCTACGGGCAGATGAACGAGCCGCCGGGCGCAAGAAACCGCGTGGCTTTGTCGGGCTTGACAATGGCGGAGTATTTCCGCGATGAAATGGGCTTAGATGTGCTTATGTTTATCGACAACATCTTCCGCTTCGCGCAGGCGGGCTCCGAGATGTCCGCGCTTCTTGGGCGGATTCCTTCGGCGGTGGGCTACCAGCCGACTTTGGCGCGCGAAATGGGCTCGCTCCAAGAGCGCATTACCTCTACCAAAAAGGGTTCTATAACCTCCGTGCAGGCGGTTTATGTCCCTGCGGACGACCTCACAGACCCCGCGCCCGCGTCAGTCTTTAGCCACCTTGACGCGACAACCGTGCTTGATCGCAGGATCGCGGAAAAGGGCATTTACCCCGCGGTCGATCCGCTCGCTTCCACGAGCCGTTTGCTTGACCCGCAGATCGTAGGCGACGAGCACTATCAAGTCGCAAGAAGCGTTCAGAAAACTCTGCAAAAATATAAAGATTTGCAGGACATCATCGCGATCTTAGGTATGGACGAGTTAAGCGAAGACGACAAACAGACCGTTTATCGCGCGCGCAAAATCGAGCGTCTTTTGTCGCAACCGTTCTTTGTCGCCGAGACCTTTACTGGCAGCGCGGGCAAATATGTCGCTTTGACCGATACGATCAAGGCGTTCAAAGAAGTTTTGGAGGGCAAACACGACGCGTTGCCCGAAGCGGCGTTTTATATGGTGGGCGGAATTGACGAGGTGATCGCAAAGGCGGAGTCGCTCAAAGGCAAGTAATGTTGATTTTGCGCTCGCGTTTTTTTGTATGCCTACATTCCGTTGCGGAGCGCGATTGCCGATTTCGCGGGGGGTTCAAGGAGGCGAAAGCCCCATTGGTAAAATACAGAAACTCGCCCGCATGAAAAGTTAAAGGATAAAGATGGACACTTTGCATTTGGAAGTAATAACGCCCTTGGGCAAAGTCTTTGCGGGCGATGTCAAGAGCGTAACCCTGCCCGGCGCGGACGGCGAATTTGGCGTTTTACCTCACCACGCTTCGCTGGTTTCGCTTTTGGCGGCGGGAATAATTGATGTTGATATGACGGACGGCAACCGCGAGAGTATCGCGATTGACTCGGGTTACGCCGAGATCGCGGGCGACAAAATGATCGTCCTCGTAGACGGCGCGGTCGCGATCGTGGGCAACAACGAGGGCGAGATCGCCAAAGCGCTTGACGCCGCGAAAAAGTTGCTCCGCGAGGCGCACGATTCGCGCGTTTTGCTCGCCGCCGCGGAAGCGCGTGTGGAAAATTCGGCAAGGTCGTTATTATAATGTCCGCCTCTGTTTTTTTTAACGCGCCGATCGCCGCCGTTTCCCGTTGTTGCGGACGCGAGGGTTTCCCGCGCGGAACGCTTTGCGTTTCTATGAGAGTCCTTGATCCGCAATCTCAAGAAAAAGATAACGCGATCTTCGCCGCAATGACAATAGATCGCGCGATCGAAGGTCAAGCCCGAAATAGCGGGAAGCCTTATGATCACGCTTACGAATGGGGGGCGTTTAAGACTTTGAAAGCTCAAATAAAAACCTATTATTCCCGCGAGGGGTTCAAATGACCTGGTTTGACACCGCTGGAACGGTCGCGATCGTAGTCGCCGCTTGGCTCTTTTTATACGCTTTAATGGTCGTGTGGGTTTTCGTATGGCGTTTCGTCTCGCTCTCCGTGTGGCTCAGGCGCGAAAACAGCTCGGTACAGGCGCTTTTAAGCGGCGCGGATCGCCCTAACTTTGACTCCGCGCTCTATCCGTGCGTGCGCCAAAGTCTGGGACCAACCCTAATGAAAGCCTGCCAAGAATCCGCCGCGAAAGACACGACTAGGCTCTTAACCTCGCTCTCGGCGATCGCCTCCACCGCGCCGTTTGTCGGGCTTTTCGGCACGATCGTAAGCATTTTGCAAGCTTTCGCGGGCTTCAAAGAGGGCGTTACATTAGCGATCGTAGCTCCAGCAATCAGCGAAGCTCTCGTGGTAACGGCGATGGGAATCGTAGTCGCGATCCCTGCGTATTGGGCGCATCTCTTGCTGCGCCGCAAAGCTTACGAAGTTACAAACGCTATCAAAATCCAAATAGATATTTTGATGTCGCGGGTTTAGGCGGACTATGGAAGAGGAAAAACCTGAGTTAAATATCACGCCGCTTGTCGATGTGATGCTGGTTCTAGTCGCGATCTTAATGCTCACAATGCCGATGTTGCTCTTTGAGGAGAGGATCGCTCTGCCCAAGGGTAGCAAACAAGCGCAAGTTAAAGAAAACGCCGATATTTGGATCACTTTAACCGCGAAAAAAGAGATATTCGTCAATAAAAAACAATTCGAATACGACTCGTTTCCCGATAGTTTTGTCCTCTACGCGAACCAATTCCCCGATCGCAAGCGCGTGATCTTTCTCGCGGCGGACGGCAGTTTGCGTTATGACGATGTAGTCTATGTGATCAAAAGCGTGAAAGCGGCGCGTTTCACGCAGGTTTCGCTCGTAACAGAATGAGAAGAGAGAGAGCGGATCGTTGGTTTTATGCCAGCGGCGTAATTTCGCTTTGTTTCACTTCGGTATTTTTCTTTGGGCTCATCGCCTATATGACCTACCGCGCGCCCGTGATCAGAGTCGGCGAATTTGAAGAGACCGAAGTAAATTCCGACTGGCTCGCGCAGCAACTCAAATATAAGCAAGTTATGCAAGTTTCAATTGATCTGATCGCCCCGCAAGCCGACAAACCTAAAGAAGCCGCTCCGCCGCAACCCTCCGAAAAAAAGACGATTAAGGACCTTTTCAGCGAAACGAACGTCACTACAAACTTAGAGGATCTGCTATTGCCTGCGTCGGTTGAGGAGAAAGTCGCGAAAGTGAATGATACGCCCGAAACGCGCAAAGAACCGGACGATCAGCCCGAATTAACGCAATTTACGACAATCAGCACGGTGCAATACGCTAAAGGAGATACGACTTTAAGCGAAATTTCGGGTGAAATTAACGCCTATTACCTAGAGGTCAGAAAGCGGCTGAGAGCTTCGTTTATGCCGATTGAAACCGATTTGGGTAAAATCGCGATCGTCGAAGTGCGTATAGCCCCAAACGGCGCTTTTGAATACAAATTCAAAAGCGAGTCAGGCGATCCGACATACAAAGATCGCGTGGAAGCGGCTGTGCTTGAAGCGCAGAAAATAGGTCTGCCGCCGCCGCCAAAAGGCAAACAACTCAAGATAGAGGTAAATTTCAAAGTAGAGGAGACGCAATGAAACAAATTTTGGTCTTTTTAATGTGCGCGGTTTTGCCGCTATTCGCGATAGACGCGACTATTGAGATTATTAAAGGGGTCGGCAGCAACCTAAATATCGCCGTAGAGTCGAAAGACGCGGTAAGAAGCGACTTGGATCAAAAAGTGGGCAAGATGATCGAGGCGGATTTGAAAGTCGCTGGATTCTATAATGTAGTGCAGCCGCCGCAAGGCGCAAGCCCTAGCGAACCATACACAAGCGCGGTCTACGTTAACTCAAACCTGCACCAACTCGTGCGCTATTCGGTCTATAACGACAACAAAGAGGTAGGCATTGACGCGCAAGTTTATGACATCAGAGGCAAAAGGCAGCTTTGGTCGCAAAAATACAAAGTCCCCAGCGAGGATCGTTATGTCTTTTTGGCGCACTATTTAGTGCGCGATCTCTCGCACAAAATGGGCGTGAATATGGAGTGGATCGCGCGTAATGTCCTTTTGTCGCGCCAAGTGGGGCAAAAATCTACGGAGATTATGATCGCCGACTACTCGCTCACATACCGCCTCGCGGTCGTCAAGGGCGGCTTTAATGTATTCCCGAAGTGGGCGAACGCCGATCAGAGCGCGTATTATTACACGCAATATCAGGGCAAGCCAACTTTATACCGCGTGGAACGTTACACTGGCAAAAAGACAAAAATTATTGAGAGCGAGGGTATGCTCGTCTGCTCCGATGTGAGTAAAGACGGCAACAAATTACTCCTCACAATGGCTCCTGACGATCAGCCTGATATTTACGAATACGATGTGCGCTCAAGGAAATTAACGCAACTTACCAACAATCGCGGCATTGATGTGAACGGACGTTATATAGACGGCGAAAACGCCTTCGTTTTCGTGAGCGATCGGCATGGTTATCCCGAAATTTTCTACGCGAAGATCGGCGATCCGAATAGCGCGATCCAGTTTATCTTCAAAGGGCGCAACAACAGCTACATCGCGACTTGGAAAGATTACGCGGTTTTCGTCAGCCGCGACACCGACAGCGAGTTCGCGGAAAACACCTTTAACCTTTACCTAGTTTCGACCAAGAGCGATTATATTCGCCAGCTCACCACGACTGGCAAAAACAATTTCCCCCGTTTCAGCACTTCGGGCGATACGATCTTACACACAAAAGAGATCAGACGCGGCAAAGAGAGCGCGCTCGCGATCATAAGGTTGCCTTACAACAAAAGTTTTCTTTTTCCGTTAAGCGGCTCTATTCA
The DNA here is from genome assembly GCA_031286325.1 of Helicobacteraceae bacterium. GTDB lineage: Bacteria > Campylobacterota > Campylobacteria > Campylobacterales > SZUA-545 > JAIRNH01. The sequence continues at coordinate 9,743 of JAITUT010000022.1, read as the reverse complement.
AGCGATAGATTGGTAACTCGCGTGAATTTTTCCCCCGCTGTGGGGCTTTAACCCGCAATCTTATTGACGATCAAAAGCGATCTTAGGTTGCGGGTTTCTTTTTCTCTTTGCGGTTCTCCGCGCTTCTGCGATTCTTAAACGCCGCCTGTCGCAGAATCGGGCGAACCGTAGTGGCGAACTATGTTCGCCTGTGTTATCTATTGTTCGGCGCAATAACGAAATTACCGATCGCAAGCCGCAATTAACGATCGCGCTACTCACTCGCAAGTTATCTTGATTTCGTTATCCCAATTTTCTAATTCGGCTTTGGTTAAAGACTTTTTTCACCGTTTGTTTTATGGCAAACGCTACTTATTGCTTTATCATTGTTATATGTAAATACGCCGAAAATTTTGCCGTTTTCCATGTAAACTTTCGATTCGCCCTCTTGCGCGCCGTTTTTCCACGCGCACTCTTCTTTTAACTTGCCGCTCTCATAGAAACGCTTAATCCTTTACTAGTTTAGCGGTGTGTAGCAGCTTGCCGCTCTCCTTATCGTAGCCGCGCGTCTCTATCACCTCGCCGTCAATACAGAGTGCTACGACCGTAACGTCTTTGAGTATGTTTGGCGCTCGCACCTCTGCTTTACCTGAGAGCAAATTACCTTTCATATCCAAGCACTTGCCGTTGTCAAAGCGCGCCGTTTCGCCCACGCCATAAACCTTATAATCTTCGTTTGGGTTTTGGCACGCCGTCGCCAGCAAAGCCGCCGCCGTTAGCAAGATAGCGATCAAAAACCTTTTCATCTTGTCTCCTTTTTGCGTTGGTGAAAAATTGCGTGAAATTTAGCGAAATTTGCTTAAAGCGCGTTTGTCGCGTTTAGCGTTTTAGAGGGCGATACGCGAAAAATCGCGATCGTGGGGTTACTCTTATAACAAAAGCTTCTTATTTCCATTAAGCGGCTCCATTCAAGCGATAAGATTGATAAAAGTTAAATTTGGGTATCATTACGAGTTTTATCCAAACAAAGGAGAAGGAGAAGAAATGAGAAAATACCTTTTCTCTGGCATAGTTGCCGCAGCGCTTTTGGCGCTCGGCGGTTGCGCTCAACCGGAGCCCGTTACGAGCGATAACGCTCAACCGGAGCAAACCGTTGAACAGAATCAGACGCGCAAAGATACGGCGGCGACGCCTACTGTAGGCACAAAGTTGGCGGTAGTTTATTTTGACTTTGACAGCTACACGCTTCGCGCGGATCAACAAGGCACGGTCAATGAGATCGCTTCCAAAGTGAAGGATATCGTTTCCAAAGTGGTGAATTCGAATCCCTCTATCTCTTTCCGCATTGAGGGCAATTGCGACGAACGCGGCGCCGAAGAGTATAACTACGCTCTCGGCTTGAAACGCGCGAAAGCCGTTCAAGACGCGCTTGTATCCATAGGCGTAAGCGCAGATCGCTTAAACCTCATTAGCTACGGCGAGTCTAACCCCGTTTGCGCTCAATCCACGAGCGACTGCTTCCGGCAAAATCGCCGCGCGGAAATAAACGTTCTGCAGTAAATGCGCTTCGTTGCGATCTTGCTAATGGCTTCGGCGGTCTTTGCCGCCGAGCCCAGTGCGTATCGCGCCGGCAACATAAGCGGCGCGGATTCCTACGGGCTCACCGAGAGCGAAAAGGCGATCCGCGCCAACAAACAAGCGATCAACAAATTAGAAGGGCGCGTTCTCGCGTTAGAGCAGCAGCTTTCGCGTATGAGCGACATCGTAGACGCCCTAAACCAATCCAACCGCACATACGCAGAGACGATCACAAATCTTCGCCGCGAAATTGAGCGGCAAAACGAAACATTAAAAGAAAATTCGGAGACGATAGCGGAGCTTCAAGGTTTGAGCGCGCGCCAAGACGCGCTGGAAAAACAAGTTAATAAAGCCTTAGGCGATCAAGCCAAAAATCAACAAAAACTCGCGAAATCATTAGAGAAAATTGCCAAAAAAGACGATAACGGATCAAAAGAAAAACTTGAAAAATCCGAGAAATCCGACAAAAAAAGCGATAAAAACTCAACGAAATCGGATAAATCTGAGAAATCTGAGAAACCAGCGAACTTTGACAACGCCAAGCCAGACGAGCTCTTAAACGAAGCTAAAGCAATGATAGAAAAGCGCGATTTAGACAATGCGTACAATCGCTTAAGTTACTTAATAGGCAAAAAACACAAGATCGGCGAGACGACCTATCTTTTGGGCGTCCTTTACTACTTCAAAAAAGATTATCAACTCGCCCTCAAAGCATTCGCCCGTAGCGTCTCTGAGGACGACAAAGCGCGCCATATGCCCGTCTTACTCTACTATTCTGGTATCTGCAACGAGCGATTGAAAAAAACGAAAGAGGCGATAGAGTTTTACGAAAGCGTCCTCAGGCTCTATCCCGATCATAGTGTGGCGAAGGGCACGAAAGAGCGTCTGGATAAACTTAAAAGTTAGGATGGATCGTATGAGAATTTTGGCTGTTTTTTTTATTTGTCTGCGGCTTTTTAACGGCGGATTTCACGAGTAAGAGCGCGGAGGCGGCTAAGCGTGGCTGGCTGAGGCGAAAAAATTGCGAGACGACTCGCCCGTGCTTCTGCGCGGCAAAATTGAGAAAGTGCTAGGCGACGAGAAGTATACTTTCGCGGACGCTTCGGGCAAGATCACCGCTCTTATTGACGATGAAGTCTGGCGCAAGGGCGCGATATAAACGAAAACGATCTACTAGAGATCAGCGACGAAATCGACAAAGATTTCACCACGATCGAAGCAGATGTAAAAAGTCTAAAAAAATTAAATAATCCCGACTTTGGAGCGGATTAGGCGCATCTTTTCAGCGGCAATTTTTCGGGCTTTCGCGGCACCTAACTCTAAGATCGCAAGGACTTTTTCGTCCGTTAGATCGGCGTATTTTGCGCGAGCGGGAGCGAAAAAGTCCCAAATTAAATCCGTTAAATAGGCTTTGAAGCGTCCGTGTCCCTCGCCGCCCTTTTCGTAACGTTTTTGCAGAGCCGCTTTGCCGTCCTCGTCCAAAAACAAAGCGCATAGATCATAGACAAAATCGCCGCGCCATTCTTTGGGCTCCTCTAACGCGACAGGCTGCGTAACGATCTGCTTGACTTTCTTTTCAAGCGCTTTACGATCAAGAAAAATCTCAATCGTGTTTTTGTAACTTTTGCTCATCTTAGCACCGTCCAGACCCGGCACGACCGCTACGCTTTCAGGGACGCTAAAAGTCGGGAGTTTCAAAAGATCGGCGCCAAATTCGTTGTTGAATTTCACGGCGATGTCGCGCGCGATCTCAACGTGCTGAATCTGATCTTTGCCGACCGGCACGACATCAGAGTCGTACAGCAGAATGTCCGCCGCCATTAAAACGGGGTAGCTAAAAAGCCCGTGCGAAGCGGCGAGTCCCCGCGCGGTTTTGTCTTTGAAACTGTGCGCGCGCTCCAATAGCCCGATTGGAGTCTGCTGGCTCAAAACCCAGTATAGCTCCAAGACCTCGGGAATAGCGGACTGCAACCAAAAAATTGAGCGATCACAGTCAATACCAAGCGACAAAAACGCGCGCGCCGCCTCGATCGTTTGCGATCTGAGTTTCGCGCCGTCAAAAACGCTTGTCATCGCGTGATAATTCGCGATAAACGCGAAAACTTCGCCTTTTTCCTGCGCCGCGACCATCTGGGCGATCATTCCGAAATAATTGCCCAGATGAAAGTCGCCGGAGGGCTGTATGCCCGATAAAATTCGCAACGCGCCGCCTTATTTCTTCCTGCCCATTGCGGCGGAGGAAATATCCCACATAGGAAGCATAATTCCAAGCGCGATAAAGAGCACCAAACCGCCGATAAACGCCAGCAAAATCGGCTCCAAGAGCGCGGAAAAGTTATCAACTAAGTTATTAAAGCGCATCCTGTAATAGTCCGCGATCCTACCTAGCATAGTATCCAATTCGCCGCTCGACTCACCCGATCTAATCATCTGCAAAACCATAGGCTCAAAGAGCTCCGTCTCGTCAAGCGCGGCTGAGAGCTGTTTGCCCTGCCCTATTCCGTGTGCGGCTTCCGCCAGTTTCTTTTTCACAAACGTGTTTTCAATCGTTCCCGCGGCGGTACCCATCGCTTCAGTCAGCGGAATGCCAGATTTAATAAGCTGGCTGAAAATCAACATAAAACGCCCGAAAAACCCGAGCGTCATAAGACTGCCGATCAGATAGACCTTCATTATCTGCCTATCAAAGTTGAGCCTATAAGTAGGACGTTTCTCCATAGCCCACCTATGCGAGTAGCTCACGCCGAAAATTATCGCCAAACCTAGCATCCAATAGTTCGTGAAGAAGTATTCGCAGGCGATCAGCGCTTTTGTCGGCATAGGCAGATCGGCTTTGAGTCTGTCGAACATAGACTTAAACTTAGGCACCACAACCATAATCAGCACCACAAATGCGATCGCCATCGCCACAAGGGTAATCATAGGCGTGCGCACGGCTTTTTTAACTTTCGCTTGGTTGTCGCGCAACTCCTCGATCATATCGGCGAGTTTCAGCATAGACTCCGCCAAAGTACCCGTCTTTTCGCCGAGCGTTACAAGCGCCATCGTAATGTTGCCCACCTGCGCCGCGCTCTTTTGCAAAGATGACGAGAGGCTAAAGCCCGCCTCCACATCTTCTAGCGCTTTCAACAAAATATCTTTGCCGCGCTTATCCTGCGTAGCGTTTGCCGACTCCGCCAAAGCGTCGGAGAGCGAAATACCCGCGGCGAGCATCACGCCCATCTGCCGCATCGCCACGATCCACTCCTGCGGCTTCACCGGTCCGTTGAAAAAGCGGAGGATAATCTCGTCTTTGAGAAGCTCAACCTGCTTATTAAGCGGCATCGGCACCTCTTTCACATTCACCACCATACCTGCGGCTTGCGCCATATTCATAGCGTGCCCGCGGTCGTTCGCGGTGAAGTTTTGCACTACTTTTTTGCCCCGTGCAACCAGGGTCGCCTCAAAGTATTTTTTCATAGTTAAAGCATAGCAAAGTTAAAATTAGTTTACACTTCTTTGCGCTACGTTTTTTGCGGAATTTTTAATTTTTGGAGTCTTATGGGCGAATTTTGGCGGCGGCTTTTTTTTATTTTGGGACGTAAGTGGATTATTTTTTGGGCGTGCCTTATACCTTATTCCATACTAATTGGCGCGATCGAGACTGTCGGCTTGGGGGCGATTATGCCCTTTGTGGCGGTGGCGACTAATCCCTCGTTAATCCAAACAAACCCGCACTTTAAGCGCGTCTTTGACTTTTTCGGCTTTGCGGACGCGGCGGATTTTGTGATCGCGCTGGGTTTTGTCCTTTTAGGCTTTTATATCTTCCGCGCTTTAACGCAAATGATCAACATTTTCATAGGCTTTGCTTTCGCCCAGCGCGTTAGCGAGGAGATCACTACTAAAATGTTTGCGCGCTCTTTGCGGCGTAGTTACCAAGAGCATACGCAAAGCAACACCGCCACGATCGTCAAGCGCGTTACAAAAGACGCCGACGCCGTGGGCGAAATGCTCCGCCATATGAATATGATAATTAACGAATTTTTCATATTTATTATGCTTTATGCGATGATATTGTTTGTGCAATGGAAAATTACTTTGGTGTTGACAGTATTTCTCGCGATCAAAGTTTTAATCGTCCTTAAATCAATTTCGCGCAAGATTAGATCGCTTGGCAACGCGGCTTCAAAGTTGCAAGAAAAACGTCAGCATATCTTGCAAAGCTCTTTGCATAATTTCAAGATCGTAAAACTGTTGGGTAACTCCGCCGAAATCACAGAAAACTTTCGTTTGCAATCGCGCGAAATCACTGTGAGCGGCGTGAAAACCAATGTACTCGCCAACACCCCGCGCGTATTTGTGGAGACGGTTGGTTTCTGTATTTTGATCGCGCTGGTAATTTATATTATGTGGAAATACCGCGACGCGGCGGCGATCGTGCCGATCGTATCAATGTTCGTGCTTGTTTTATATAGGCTTTTGCCCTCCGCGCAACACATGTTATACGCGTTCAACACTATACAAAAAAATCTGATAAATGTAGAAAATTGCTACAACGAATTATCATACGAAATTCCCGAAGAAGGCGACGCGCCGATCGCGTTTGAAAAAGCTATTGAAACGCGCGATCTGAATTTTCACTTCCGCGCCGACAAGCCCGTGATAAAGAATGCGAATTTCACGATCAAAAAGGGCGAAAAGATCGGTTTCTGCGGCGAGAGCGGCGGCGGTAAAAGCACTTTAATTGATCTGCTTAGCGGCGTTTATAAACCCGTTTCGGGCGGCGTTTACGCGGACGGAGTAGAAATCACCATTGAAAACGTCCGCGCGTGGCGGCGCAAAATCGGGCTAATCCCGCAGGATATTTATTTGTTTGACGGCTCGGTAGCCGAAAATATCACATTCGGCAAACATTATGACGAAGAAAAGATAGTCCGCGCGCTAAAACAAGCGAACATTTACGATTTTTTGACGACGCACGACGGCATAAACACGCGCGTTGGCGAGGGCGGCATTTTGCTCAGCGGAGGGCAAAAACAGCGCGTAGGCATCGCGCGCGCGCTATACGGCGATCCGTCAATAATGGTGCTGGACGAGGCGACAAGCGCGTTAGATTCCAAAACCGAAGCGGCGATTATGGACGAAATTTACGACTTTGCGGACGACAAAACTTTGCTGATTGTCGCGCACAGATTATCAACTTTGGCGCGTTGCGATCGGGTCTTTAAGATAGAGCGCGCCAAAATCGCCGAAGTTGAGGTTCCAAAGAGCTAATGAACGCGATTTTTCTCGCGCAAACCGACACTACCGCTGGCTTTCTTTCGCTTGATTCTGCTCGCTTAAATTTAATTAAAGGTCGCGATCCGCGCCAAAAAATCCTACGCGCCGCTCGCGATTTAAGGACTCTCAAAACTCTCGCTAGAGTTCCAGCCGCGCACAAAAATTTAATCCGCCGATCGCGCAAAATCACATTTCTTTTCCCAAACGGCGAGGCGGTTAGAATCGCTTCGGGCGATCATAAAAGTTTTTTCGCGCGGCAAAGTTGGTTTTACTCCACAAGCGCGAATTTAAGCGGGCGCGAATTTGACCTTAATATCGCCGAAAATCTCGCCGATACGATCACGCGCGATTCGCGCGGGTTCTTTGCCGCGCCCGCGTCGGCGATCTACAAACTTTCGCGCGCTAAAATCAAAAAACTTCGCTAAAAAGCCGCGCAACTCCTCTTAAAAATCTCGCGCTTTACGATATACCGCGCAACTGTCGCATAACGTTCTGGCTGTAACTGACGTGTTTTTGCGCTCAATGAGAAAAGAAGTTGCGCCGTACTTTATTGTAATGCTCCCATTAACTCAAGAAAATATTTTTTTTCTTGTGTTTTATATAAATTATACCATGCTTTTAATGTATTATTTTTCATTAGGTTAGTTTTTTAATACTTCGTAGGTAAATTCTAATGGGGCAATACCAGACGCCGTTATTAAGTTATTATCAACAACGGCGGGTTTGTCTTGATATAAATTTTCACCTTTATATTTCTGACAAACCATTTTCAAATACCCTTTATCATTACTGGTATGTTTTCTGTTGTCCAAATATTCCATTATCAGCCAATGCGAAAGTAGCCCCGCAAATTGCGGCGACAGTAATGTCTTTATTGATAATATCTGATACTTTATCTAGGATTTTTTGATTATTACCATTTTGCCATGTATTAGCGCCGGGCAAAACAATAAAATCCCCATTTTTAACATTCATTTTATCAACATCAACATCTGGGGTAATTTTTATACCGCCCATTGTAGTTATTGAGGATAAATCATTACCAGCTTTTATTATTCTAGACGGTTGAATGTCCTTTTTCAAATATCTCCCGCTGTTGATTTCGGTAATGAGAAAAGCAATTTCCCAATCCGCAAGCGCGTCCGGTACATACAAAAAAATGTCCGTAATTTTCTCCTTTCTCAAATAATATCATATAGTTTATTTATTATCTTTAATGCTTTTTCAACATCATCTTTTATCATTTTAATTTTTGATTTTTCCAAGCCGAAACTATCTCCTGTTTGCGTATATGAAGGAAAAAATCTTAATCCATTAGATTCATAAATTCCATTCCGTATTTTATATGTAGAACCTGCCGTAATTACTTTTTCATTATATTTCCGTTTCCATATATAATTCATTGCTTTTATCGCAAAATCGCCCATTAGCATTATGACCTCTTTATTAGGAAATTCATCTAATTCTTTTTCCAGAATTATTGAACAATTTTTTAATGTTTCCGAGCTTACTAAATAATCTTTTTTTATGCATTTTATTGCCGTTGTTAAATATATTCCGCTATTCAAATAGTCCTCATAAGTTTTATAATTATGTCCAAAAGAATTGAATATTGTGTTTGTGTTTTTGATAAATATTAGGCTCGCCTTTCCCGTCAAAATAATCGCCAATTTCCTGTGGTAACGCCTCAGAAATAAGGATTAATTTAATCGTATTCTTTTGTGAGACGCTTTTTTGGAAATATTTTTTTATTATTACGTCAGAACAATTAAAATCACAGGTTTTCATTTAGCGTTTTTTTACTTTGAATTTCAGGGCGGCGACTTGCATATCTGGGTGCGTGAGCAAAGATGAAACATAGGAGCGAACTTCGTATTCGCCGTTAGAATCAGGCGCGTCAAAAACAATCTCGCATTGCGAAACACACTGTGTTGAAAGCGTTTTTTTGGACTTGGGATTTTCAAGAAGCGCATCCGTTTCGTAGATCGCCGCGAAAGGCTCGTTATCTATGATCGCGATCGGCACGCCGCTGATCTTCAACTTAATTTTATCATCGGGCGAATAATTTTCTTTGTCAATCGCCATTTTGAAAGCATTTTCCGCTTTCACAACCGAAAGTTCCTCGCGCGCAAAAACCTCCATTTCGCCCGTTCTTTTTTCGGCGGCGCGGAGCTCGTAATGCCCGGCTTTGCGCGGCGCGGACAAAACAATTTCGCGCTGGTTCATATACTTAAAACGTCTAGCCTCCGCCAGCAGGGTTTTCTCTAACGACTTCACCCAAACCCCTATTACAAAGCGCGTATTATCGGAGCTCTTAGGGGTATTTGAAAGCGTGATTTTAATAGGTTCGGCGGGCAAAAACTCCCGCTTTTCAAGCGAAAATCTCAGATTTTCAACCGAACGAACCGTCTCAAAATACACGGCGAGGCTCACCGCCAAAGCCGCCAAAAAGACAAAAGCCGCAATTGTTATTTTCCTCATTTTTTATCCTTTTGCCTATTTTATCTCAATTAAAGTTTTTGAGATTATTTTATTGTTTAAGTATAGGCGGATTTCGTATTTGCCGCGCTTTTGGGGCGTCGTCAAAGTCGCGATCTTGTCGTTTAAGAACGGTTTTTTGTAGATCGGCTTTTTTGGCTTCAGCGCGAAACCGCAAGCGAACTTTCGGCTACGAAAACATTTCGTTTAGCGGTTGATTTCGGTGATATTTTTGTCGCCTAAGCAGGGCTTGATATAGGACTTAAATATATCAAAATAGCACAGCGAAGAAGTTTTCTTCATACCGCTAAAATCGGCAGGATTAAGAGATTTTCGCAATATCTTAGCTTTTGTTAAGGTTGAGATAGATAGGCTTGTGTTAAAATGGCAAGCGTGGCAAAGGAAATTAGTGTATGAGATAGAGTTTTACGAGGATAGGCGGGGGCGTA
>JAITUT010000006.1 GCA_031286325.1 Helicobacteraceae bacterium | reverse complement strand
TTGGTCTCTCTCGCGTTTTCTCCGACTGTGGCGATCGACGCCGTCATCTCTTCAACGCTCGCCGCCATATCGGAGCTGCTGTCGCTAGTATTCGTAGAGGCTTTCGCGACTTTGTCGCTGAGGGCGGCTAGCTCCTCGCTGGCGCGATCAAATTGCGTAACGAATCCGTGCAGGTCTTTGAATGTCGTTTGCAGAGCCTCTAAAAGCTGGTTAAAGCTTTGAGCCGTTTGGGCGATCTCATCGTTTGAATCCACTTTTAATCTATCGGCGAAATTTTTAGTTTCAGAGACGTTTATAATAGCTTGCGACAACTTGCTTAACGGCGAAAAAACCTGTCTGAGCAAAAACAAAATAAGCGCGAGCCCGATCAGCAAGAAAATTCCGCTGACAAATATTTGACTCCATATATCTTTAATAATGGTATTATGAAGATTGTTTCCGTCATAATCGCAACCGGTAATTCCCACAATTTTCCCGGCGGAATTTTTGATAGGGGCGTAAGTTGAAACCATCCAGCCCCATTCTTCCTGATTTACTAAATTGCCGCTTTCGGTTTTTCCGGAAATCAATACCCGTCTGAACGCGTCGTCATAAGAGCTGGTGTCTTCTTCGTCTCCGATATTGGAAAAATTATCGGCGTCGTCCGGTCCCACGCTGCCGTCTATGACATACTGCCAAGTATTCTCTTTTATCTGCGACATAGTGTATAAATACGTACAACCCGACAATTCCTTAATACCCAGCAGTTGAACTCTGGTTTTCTCATAAAAAGGATCGTTCGAATCTTTTGATTTTGCCAACGCCTCAAATGAGTTTCCGTCAACAATGGACGCGGCTTTTTCTACTATATGAATGCCTTGCGAGGCAAAAGTTTGGGACACGGCTTTTGAAAGCTGGCGTATTCCCAGCACGGACATTATTCCGATCAGCACGATAATAAAAAGGGAAAGAAGCCCCGCGAACCTGAATTTAAAGGAATTAAAAAATTTCATTTTTTCCCCTTACTTTTATTATTCCGCGCGCGACGCCGCAGAGCTCATAATTGTCAAAGCTAGACTATTATAACATAATTTTCGTATTTAATTAACGTTATTGACGAAGCGCGGTTTAAGCAAAAAGTGGCTAAAAATAGCCTTTTTGAAAGGTTTCGGCGATGAAAGTAACGCTTTTGCAACATACGAGTTTAACGGTTTGCGCGAAAGCGATCAGGACTTGTTGGCAGAGTTTTGATCGCGGCGATAACGGCGGTGAAAAAGATTTGGAACTCATTGATCGCGTGGGTAATAAAAATAAGCACCAAAGTACTTTAGAGCACCTCTTTTACACATTTTATATCGCTGGAATCAGCCGCGCGGCGTTGCAGGAATTAGCGCGCCACAGAGTCGCCTCTCTCTCGGTGAAAAGCACGCGCTACACGTTAAAAGAGTTAAAAACCGAGCATCCTTTCGCGGAATTTGACGATCGCGCGGCGAAATATCTGGTTTCGGCGGGCGATTCGCGCGTGGATCGCGCCTCTTTGATCGCGCTTGAAAACCTGCGATCTTTGCTCGCGGAAGGAATCGGCAACGATCGCGCGAAATACGCGCTGCCTGAAAGTTACCGCACGGAACTTACTTGGAGCATTAACGCGCGGAGTTTGCAAAATTTTTTATCGCTCCGTAGTAGCCCGCACGCGCTTTGGGAGATGCGCGATCTCGCCGCCGCCGTATTCGCCGCGCTTCCTGACGATCACAAATATATTTTCGCTGAATCGATAGAACCCAATAAAACCGCTTAAGCTTTTTTGGATAGAATCCGCAGATTTTTCAAGAAAGGCAAAGATGAAAAAGAAGATAATAGGCGTGAGCGCGATCATATTTGTGATTCTGCTCTTGGCGGTAATTCCCGTAGCGAGCGGTTTGTATATTTCGAACGTTTTCGCCAGCGAAGAGAACTTAAACAAGTTCACAGCGAAAATGGCGGGCTTGCCCGTAGAGCGCCTGCCCTTTGCAATCAAGATCAAAGAGTCTGAAAGCTCCTTATTCGGCGCGAAATATTTGCTCGCGATCACGGCAAAGGGCGACGCGGAGGAAATTCTCATAATTGAAGAGAAATACTCATTCGGTTGGTTTGTGGGCGAAGGCGCGATCGCGTCTGTGAAAAATACTTGGACGCTGAAATTCGGCGAGAATATATTCAATGTATTAGCCGAGCAATACGAAAGCTTCAACGAAGCTTTCGGCGGCGAGCTAGGACGCGGGCAAGAATACTCCCTCTTCCCGCTCTACGGCAACGGCTCTTTGGCTTTGTTTGATACGGAAAAGTTCCCCGACGGCGTGAAATTGACGCCTTTAACCGCCAATTATTCGGTGGGTTATTTGAGCGGCGACATTAAGTATTCTTTTGAGCTTCCAGAGATCGGCATAAGCAAAAGCGACAAAGCGGGCGATTTGAGAAGTTTTGAATTAAAGGGCTTGAAGGGAACGCAAAACGGTAGCTTCAAAGACCCTTTTACCGACTCCACAAGCTACTTCGCGATCGGCGAACTCGCCTTGAACTCTAAGAATGAGAGTTTTTCTCTGAAAAACTTTGTGGGCAAGGGCAATCAAGACGCGAGCGGATCGACGCTGAAAGGCGAGATGTTATTTACTTTGGAGAGCGCGTCTTTTCGCGGCGAGAACCAAATTGAGATTAACAATGTGCGACTCGGCGTTACTTTGAAAGACGCGAAGATCAAATCTTTGCAAAAAATTTACGATCTTTACTCAAAAGCGATGTTTGATCCAAACGCGATGGATCGGGAAGAAGTGGGTACAGAACTCCTAACTAGTTTGACGGAGCTCTTTGACGAGGGCGCGAATATGGCGATGGATTTTGAGGGTATGCTGGGCGCGGGCAAGGCTAAAGCGGATGCGAAATTCTCGGCGGATAAGTCGGTCAAGATTGATTGGCGGGCGATTGAGAAAGGCGATCGCGCGGCGACGGAGAATTTGAAAGCTAAGCCGATCGTGGAGGTAAATGTGGCTTTGAGCAAAGAGCTTTCGGCTGAACTCGCGAAAATTAACCCGAACGCGGCGATGATGCTCGCGCTTGGGCAGGGAACGGGCGTGCTCATTCCCGATGACGCGGGCGGCTTGAAGTTACAAGCTAAATACGAAAAGGGTAAGTTAAACCTGAATGGGCGGGAGAATAGTTTCTTTTAACCTCGCAAACCTGTAAAGACGCTCTCGTTCTTTTAACTCCCACGGGAGCAAAGCTCTCGCTTGCGACAAGGGGCGTTGCCCCTTGACCCCACGACAATCGCGGTTACTTTTTCGCTCGCGCTTAAAAAGCTGCGATTTTCGTCCGCCGTTTGTCTCGTTCCGTACATTCGCTTGATCGTGATCGCGGCGGGAATAATAGGTTTTATTTGGGTTTCCTAGCTCTTAAACGGCGCCCTCGCGGAATTGGGCGAACCGTAGGGGTGAACTGTGTTCGCCCGTTATCTATTTGGAAAACCCGCGAAAATCGCCGTTGCTTTCGCGCTCGTTAAGAATTTAATCCGCGATCCATTACGCAAAACTTCCTCAAAAATACCACGCGACCCCGCCCGTTAAACGATCGTGTTCAAGTTGGAAAACGCCAAAGGGACAAGCGTAGCTACTATCGGCGAACTGTGTTCGCCCGTTATCTATTTGGAAAACCCACGAAAATCGCCGTTGCTTTCGCGCTCGTTAAGAATTTAACGCGCGATCCATTACGCAAAACTTCCTCAAAAATACCACGCGATCCCGCCCGTTAAACGATCGCGTTCAAGATCGCGATCGCCGCCAAAACGCGCGGAATCAAAAAATCTCCGATATTCAGCGAAAATCTCAAAATCCGCGCCCGTTTTTATCGTAAGAAAAACGTTAAAACGCGAATTAAATAAGCGGTAAT
>JAITUT010000075.1 GCA_031286325.1 Helicobacteraceae bacterium | reverse complement strand
GATAACCCTTTGTCTAACCATTTTAAAAAGGTTTTTCCCAACTCAAATTTTTGTTCGATTTTGTATAATTTTTTATATTCCTCTAATGAAACACAAAAATCAATCGTCAAATCATTATCCTTTTGAGTGTATCTAACAAAAGAGTTTCGATTATAAGAATCAGACAAACACCGAATGCCAATTCCAATATTTGAATTGGAATAAGAGTATTTTGCATTTAATTTATTTTCTAAAATATGCCTCAATTCATCTGCTAATTCGCCAACACGCGCTCCTGCGGTATCTGTAACAATGTAAAAATTCATACTATCCTCTCCTTTGTGTTCATTTTCAAACTTTCTTTTGCTTCGGGGTTCATTGTGATTTTATTTTATGATTATTCTTTTTCCTTTTCAAATGTCTATTTCCTTAGCCTAATGGGGTTTTTGATAAATTATTCATTCAAAAATGACCTTGCGACAATAATTAATTCTTCTTCGGTTTCTTTTTCTAAATAATCTTCTAAAATTGGTTTATAAATCTCTTTATCAAATTGACCAATAGCCACTATTGCATTATATTTTATGTCAAAATCATTTTCATTTAAAATATCTTTTAGAGTTGGCAAGATTTCAATAGACGGATAATTAATAGCAATTTGTACATTCCAATACCGAACACTATAAATATTACTTTTGATAGCCTCTTTTATGTATGGTATAACTTCATTCATTGAAAATTGCAAAATCACGTCTTCCACAAGTTGATATACCCCAAAACCGTTTATCTGTCCAAAAGAATTTAAAAATAAAGGGATACACTCTTTAGTTTTGTATTGAAGAAAGAAACGAAGAACTTCATCATATTTATCTATCAGTTCGGTTGTTAAATTCTCATCTTTGGGCATAGGTTGATACAACCTTAAAAAATCTAATGCTTCCTCTTTTGTCAGCGTTTGCTCCTCAGTCGCCCCTGTGTTTATTTTCAAACTTTCTTTTTCTTCGTTTTTCATTGTGAATTTATTTTATATTTTCTTTTCGCATTGTTTGGAAAATGCCGTATAATTTTGACGCGTCCGTTTCTGAATTAGCGTGTCCAAAAGCGTGTATAAATTCATTCCAATGCTCAGCGTCTTTATTATCAATTAACGTCTGAATAAAACGTTTTTCTCCGCAATTGTAAATTGTCCATTTCGCGTTAGTCTCTAAAAACAGAGTTTTGTGTTGCTCCTCGCGGCAACTCTCATTCTGCGGCGGAAAGGGATTCGGGTGATTTCCAAAATATATTCCTATAGCAAATGGCGCTTCTTTGGCGGCGTCAGTAGGTTTAATGTAGTAAACAACAAAGTCGGAAGCTTGTAACACCTCAATAGCATAGTCGGCGGGAATGGAAATCAAATAAGGACTGTCGCCGAGTCTCCGCTCGGTCAATCCGCTAACGAACGAAGTATCAGAAATTGGTTTGTCCGCAACTTGGCTTTTCCCTATTCCTTCGCAACCGCTCAAAAAGAATACGATACATAGAAAAATAAAACTTAAGCTAATTCGCCACTCCTTTAGCGATCGCAAAAAGTCGCTCCAATTTTTGTCGAAAGCGAAGCGATCGTAGCTTTTGATCTCATTTTCCATTGAATTTTCACCCATCTTTAACCTTGTTAAAGTTTGGGACGATTATATCAAAGCGCGTTATTTCGGTTTTTTATCGCTCCTAAACGGCTTGGCGGGCAGGGTGATGACCCGCCCCAATACGCCGAGCGGGTAAAGCGCCAACTCTTTGGCGAGTTTTGCCTCCACTTTCGGAGCGTCCATTGTGCCCGTGATGTGCAAAATGTTTTCAATGCGCCGCGAATCGCCAAGCAATAAATACCCCACAAGCGGGATTGACGAGATTAAAGAACTAGCGGCTTTCGCGCTTTGAATACTAGCAAAAATATCTACTTGATCGGCGTTAAGATCAATGCTGCCTTGAGCGAGAATATCGGAGCTATCTCCGATCAGGCGTAAGGCAATTATATATAAAATGCCGTCCGAGTAATAAAACTCTATTAGTCCCTCGTTAATTTTGAAGCCTCTTGAACTAAAACCTGGCGATCTAAATTGCACAAGCGCGGGAAGAGTATTTATTAACGCGATCACGTTCGTTAAAACTCTAGCGCTTTCAATCGTAGTTTTTTCTATTACAATTTGCCCGTAAAAATCCTCTGTTCGTAGGCTTCCTCTGGCGTTGAAACTCCACTTTCCATCACGCATTCTTACGCTCGTTAATTCTCTTACCCAAACGCTGTCTAAATTTTCACCGCGAAGCGTAAATTCATCGCCTCTTTTATCTAATACAATTGATGAATTTTTATCGCGCAAAACTCCTTTCAACATATCGCTTTCTTTAAAAAAAGATAAATTTTTAGCGATTAGTTTATGATTTTTGAAACGCAATCCGCTGTTATCGCCGATCACAAATACTTTACGATCGTCTAATTGGGAGCCGCTTGGAAACTTTTCTTGGCGCGTTTTAGTGAATTTAGCTAACTCTTCAATATCCATTTCGAGAGATTCTAATGTATGTTTTATAAAGTTCTGATCGGCGTAAATTTTATAGCGTCCTTTTATCGCCGAAAGGGTGAATTTTTGATCGTTTAGATTAACGCTGCCGCTTATTCTTTTAAGCGGCTCGCCGTCTGCGTATAAGAACGGTTGTTCGGTCAAAATCGTAAAAAAGGCGCGCAACCCCTCTTTATTTTTAATCATTTTGAATTTGCCTCCGCTTAAAGCGAAAATTTCCGCGGGGGGCGATATATTTTTAAGCGGCGATATATCGCTGATCGTAGTTTCAGTATTATCGCGGCGCATAATAATTTCGGTATTAAACTCCGGCAATGTTAATTTAGTCTCTTTCTCATTCCAATTTCCTAATAATTTCACTTTTAATTCGCTAGCGGAAATCAGCAATTTATCATAAAGACCCACATCTCTAAGATCAAATTCAAGATCAATTGTTTTTTTAGCGGTATCTATCACGCCGCTTGCTATAGCTTTTGTAACTTCCGCGATCTTCAAATCAACGCGCTCTATTCTCACGCCCTCTTGCGTGATATTTACTTTCGCGTCATTATACGGTAAAGGAAATCCAAACAAAACCATTTCACCGTTTTTAGTAACAAGCGTTGTGTTTATAGATATCTCATCTTTTTGCATATCTATTTTCAGATCAAAATTTACTTTATTTTCACCGGAAATTTGCTCAAAATCTATGTCGGTAGCCATTTCGGCTAAAAGCTTTCTCATTGATTTATCAAACAACGCGGAAGTTTCAATGTTCAAAAACAACATTTTATTATCTGTAAATAAGTTTTCAATCCAAAATTTAGCGTTCGCTTCTTGATCTTCGTAGATCGCGCCTTTGGCGTCAATATAAATGCCGTTTTTCTTGATAAAAATCTCTAATTCTTTCGCGCTCGCCGACGGCAAATAATCATTAAACCAAATATCCGCTTCCTCAGCTTCCGCGTCTAAATACATATTTGCGAAATCCACGCTAAAATTTGCTAAATTGAGCGCGATCTCATAGCGGTTTATGTTGAAATTTTTCGCGCGGACATTGCCGTGAATCCACTCTTTAACTTTTTTTGGCACAGGCAAAACGCCCGCCAAACCAGAGAGCGATTTAGCCTGCGCGCCGCTCACCGTGAATTTCACATCGGTCAAATTAAAGTCCGCCGCCAAATGTCCGTTGATACCGATCGCGTCCGCGTCGCCGTCAAATTTGCCTTGCATTTTGTCTAAATCAAACTCCGCAAAACCGCGCAAAGTGGCGTTTATCTCTTGATTATCCGCGCGTAAATTACGCAAATTCGTATCGCCGAAACGCGCGAAAACGCGGTTTGGATTGCCCCACGCGCCTAGCGATCCTACCGCGTAGGGCGTTTTATAGGTAGCCTCCGCGAAAAATCTGCCGCTCAAAATTTCCGCGTAGCCGCTGGCTTGAAGGGAAACATTATAATCCGTGAGCCAAGCCTCGCGCACCTCAAACGCCACCGCCTCGCGCCCCAGCCAGCCCAATGTAACCCGCGCCGCCGCCTCTTTACCCGTGATCAAAAATACGCCGTCGTCGTAATTGACTCTCGTTTTGTTTAGGCGCGTCAGCGGCGATCCGGGCAAATCAATCTCTATTTCGCCGATTGAGATTCTATCTACGATCAAAAGCCCGATAAACGCCCATTTCACAGCGCGGATTATTGATTTAGGATCACGTTCTTTGGGCGGCGATTTATCTTCCGCGAAAACTTCTTTACCGATTGTGATTTTATCTGCGCTGATGACGATGCGCGGGTTTATCTCCACGCGCAGGTTTTGCGCCTCAAACCCGCTATAATCCAACTTTTCAAACCCAAAACCGACGAACAAGGCGGCGCCTACGATGACTATAAGAAGAACCATCGCGACAAAGATCGCGGCGAAGGTTTTGACGCTGGCGGAAGCGGCAACCCTTATACTCCTTTTAATCATAATGTTCCTCTCGTATTTTGTCGCCGAGCGCGTTACGCACGAAAAATTCGTGGAGGTTCCGGGCGGTTCTTTAAGCGCGATTATAGCGCGGTTTGCCGAAAGCGGCATAGATGTGGGCGCGGCGGATAAATACCTCATTCGCTTTTTGGGCGAGGCGAAGCGGGGCTATATTGATATGGGCGGCGAGGATTTGACTCGGTTAGATTTTTATTTCGCGCTGATCGCGGGGCGGCAGGCTTATGATGAGATCGCGCTGATTCCGGGCGAAACGACGCTTGTTTTAATGGATCAGATCGCGGAAAAATTAACGCTTGACCCCGCGAAATTACTGAAAAGTTACCGCAAATTCGCGCCGCTTGAAGAGGGCGTGTTAATTCCCGAAACCTACCGCGTGCCGAAAAAAATTGACGAAGACGCGCTGATGAATTTGCTGGTGCAAACGGCGATGAAAATCCATAAAGATCGCGCGATCAAGGCGTTTGGCAGTTATGACGAGAAGCAGTGGTTTAGGATCGTTACGATCGCCTCGATCGTGCAGAAAGAAGCCGCGAGCAACGGCGAAATGCCGCTTGTCGCCAGCGTGATTTACAATCGCCTCGCGAAAAATATGCGCCTTGAGATGGACGGCGCGTTAAATTACGGCTACTATTCGCACACGCGCGTTACGGCGCAACGGATTCGCGCGGACGAGAGCGACTTTAATACTTACAAAAAGCGCGGTTTGCCGCCGATTCCCGTCGCGATCGCCTCAACGGACGCAGTGAACGCGGCGTTAAAGCCTGCGGAGACGAATTATTTCTATTTCGTGCGATCGGCGAATGATCCGACGCGCCACGACTTTTCGACAAACTATAACGATCATCTGAAAAACATTAGAGGCGAAAAATGAGAGAGATCGCGATAATTTCCTACGAAGTATCGGGTGATAGCTGGCTTTGGAATTGCGTATTGAGCTTAATAATCTAAACTAGCGGCGAAAATTGCCCCGCGCGGCATAGCGACAAACTTGCAAAATTTTTGGTAAATTGCTATATGGGTTTACCGATTTTTTGCGCAAAAAACTTCTGTTTTTAGCTGGGCAAAAGATCGGTATAAAATACAGAGTTTTAGTTTATGTTCAGATCGCTAGTCGCGTTTTCGCGATTTTGAAATACAATCATCCCAGCGACAAAAGTTTATGCAACTGCGCGCCGATTCGCGCTAATATGCCGCGATCGTAAAGTTCGCGCTGGATCAGAATGGCTTTTTTAAGCGATTCTTCTCTGTTGTTTTCGAGTTGTAGCACAATCGCCGCGCCACGATCGTAAATAGCGCGTATTTTTTCATCTAAAATAACATTGGAATTTAACTCGCGATCTACGATAAATTTTAATTCATTCGCGCGATTCGCGATCTCTTCTTTGACCCTGAAATTCGCTTGAGGTTTCGGTGAAACGGCAAGATAAATTTCACTTGGAATTTCGCGCCAAATCGTGCCGTTTGTTTCAATTTTAACAAGTCGTTTTAATGTTAATAATTTTTCACACAATTCGCGTAAATTTTCACACAAAAAAGGCTCGCCGCCAGTAATTGAAACGATCTCGGTTTTGGCGCGTTTGGCGAAGTCAAAAATTTCATCAATTTCTAACTCTAAAAATTCGCTGGCTGGATCGTAAGAGTATTTCGTGTCGCACCATTCGCAGCGCAAATTACAACCGTAAAGCCGCGCGAACGCCGCGCTCCTGCCCGCCAAAACGCCTTCGCCCTCAATTGAAACGAACATTTCCACGATTTTCATTCGTCCCTCCAGTCGGATTATATTAAAATTGCGCGCAAAAGGAGTTTTGTATGCAAGCGCTATCAATAAATGGCGGCGTTTCCGCGCCGATCGGCTTTTACGCGGACGGGATTCATTGCGGTTTGAAAGCTGACGGCAAGTTAGATTTGGCGTTTGTGCGATCGGAGAATCCGTGCGAGTGCGCGGCGGTTTTTACGGCGAATCGCTTTGCGGCGGCTCCCGTTTTGGACGCGAAAAAGCGCGTGGCGAACAAAGTGCAGGCGATCGTCATCAACACCAAACACGCCAACGCGATGACGGGCAAAGCGGGCGAGGAAGCGGTGCGCAGGGTTACCGCCGCCGTGCCGTTTGAGAATCCGATCTCGTGCTCTACGGGCGTGATCGGCGCGGCTTTTCCAACCGAAAAGGTACTCGCTGGGATCGCGAAATTTGATTGGAACGCGAAAAACGCGGCGAACGCGGCGGAGGCGATCAAGACGACCGATCGCTGGGCGAAGGAGATCGCCTTTCTCGTAGAGACGGATCGCGGCAGTTTCAAGATCGGCGCGATGGCGAAAGGGGCGGGAATGATCGCGCCGCAGCTAGCGACAATGTTGTGTTTTGTTACGACTGACGCGGCGTTAAATCGCGCCGCTTTGCAGCGATCGCTTGACGCCGCGCTTCATACGACCTTTAACGCGATCAGCGTTGACGGCGATATGTCCACAAACGATTCAGTTTTTGTACTCGCAAACGGCGCGAGCGGCGTGGCGGACGAGGCGGCGTTCGCGTGGTCGCTGGAAAAGGCGTTGAAATTTTTGGCGTTAGAAATTGTGAGAGACGGCGAGGGAGCGAGCAAAGTCGCGGCGTTTGAAGTGCGCGGCGCGGCTAGCGCGGAGGATGCGAAAATAGCGGCGAAAGCATTGTCGCGATCGCTACTAGTAAAAACCGCGCTATTTGGCAGCGATCCTAATTGGGGCAGGCTTGCGAGCACGATCGGCGCGGCGCAGGTTGAGTGCGATCCGCTGAAATTAACGATCAAAATCGGCGATGTCGCAGTCTATTCAAAGGGTGAAAATTTGATGACGAGCGAAGTTGAGGCGAAAGCCGCGGCGGTTTTGTGCGGCGACAGTTTTAAGATCGCCTGCGATCTGGGCGTGGGCGAGGGCGAATTTACCGCTTACGGCTGCGATCTTGGGCACGAATACGTGAAAATCAACGCCGATTATAGGTCCTAAATTACTTCTTGCGGAAACTTAAAATTTCCGCTTCGGCAAATAGGTGATCGCGCTTTTGGAAACCCGCGAAATTTACCGTTTTGCTCCATTTGCGGTAACAGACTTTGCCGCGGGGCAAATTTCGCCGCCGCGATCGCTACTTATTATGTTTATTGCCGATCGCTTAAAGCGCGGCGTGATAAAATAAGAAAAATTTCTGGAGGGTTAAATGTTACACGAATACCGCGATGAGATCACGCATCTCAAACAAGCGAACGCTCGCTTTGCCAAAATTTTTGAGCGGCACAACGAATTGGACGGGCAAATTTCCAACATTGACGCGGGGCGCGCGCATATGGATCATTTGGAATTAGAGCGGTTGAAAAAAGAAAAACTCCGCCTCAAAGACGAGGCATACGCGATCATTTTGGATTACAAAAAGTCGCAAGGCTAAATTTGGCGCGGGCTTAGGCTCGCGCGATCCTCTTTAACCCGCGCGCTTAAATTCCCGCTAAACACAAAATACGCACTCAACGATCGGTTTTTGTTTTTGATAACTCTAATAACAGGGAACGTGATCGCGCTCGGAAATCGTCATTGGAGCTTTAAATAAATTTATATTTTCCTTGCGAATTTAAAAACGCATTATTTCCGCGTCAAACTGAACTAGCGATCCGATCATCTTTCTTATTTCCATTACTTACTCCTTGTTTTAGTTTATCTATTCCAAAATCCGCGTTGTTTAACAGACTCGTCAAACTTTACAGATTATGGCTCTTTTGGCTTTACGCCATTATCCAACAACGCTTTCACTTTCTTTGCCCTATTATACGCTACTTCAGACGATGTTCTGGGGCAAAGTCCGTAATCCCAACCCTCCGCCGGCTTATCTACATAATCCGCGCCCAGCAACACAGATATACTCCAACCAGGGGGAATCATCTGCGTTTTATCTATCTTGGGCGACTCCAGCAGATATTCCAATATCTCATAATACTCTTTGCAACCGCTTAAAAAGAGCAAGCCCGCCCCTTTATCGCCGCGAAATATAGAGACATTGGCATCGCTTTCTATCAATAGTTTAACCACATTTGTAGCATTATTATCTACCGCGTAAAACAGGGGAGTTTTCGCAACTGCATCCGCCTTGTTCGACTTTGAATCATTAAACGGAGAATAGTCGTAAAACTTTACTCTGCCTATAGCTTTTAATAGAAACAAATCCCTCTTATCTATATCCGCGCCCAAAGATAGCAGATATTGCGCGGTTTTTAGATCGCCTAGATACGCGGCGTAGTGTAGCGGAGCGCGCCCCGCGATAATCTCGGTATCTACGCCAAACTCGTTTGGTATTAACTTTTGAATAGTATTCGAATCCTTATTCCATAGAGCGTCAAATAGCGGTTTTAGCCTCTCGTCTTCAGGCGGGGCGTCTATATTGATATTTTCCAGATACTCATCTAACGCGGCTTGTTTCAACTGCTTCTCGCGCGCTTTGCCGCATACGAACATGGATTTATCCACATAGAGATAAAGGCGACGTTTATCAGAGTCAAAACTACTATCGGGCTTGGCAATACTTAATTTTATTTTAATATTACGATGTTTGCCTTGCAGTGGTATCCTAACGACATCTAGTACCGCGCTTGTGTAAGTTGTGCGATTATAAAAGCTGGCGGCTATTCTTTTGGACGTCGTCTTCTCCTCTATCAAATTGCCCTCCGCGTCAAAATACTCTATTTTATACTCGCCGTCTTTTTTGAATGCGTCTCCGCGAAGTTCGTAATCATAACTGCCTAAGCCTACCTCGTAGCAACCAGAGCTACTCAGATTTATCTTAACCTCCGCGCTTGAGCCCGCTTTTACTCCATCTATTTTAGTTTTTATTAACGGCTGGTAGTAGTTTAGTTTGTCATAAACCTGAAGCGCTATCGACGCTGTAAAGCCGACGGCAACAAATATAAGGAATTTTTTGATTTTGCTCATTTGTTGAAATCGGTTTATTTTTTGCTTTACCCCGTCTATAAATAAATCAATCGCCGACGAGCTCTTTTCGTTTGTTTGTGCTGATTGGATCGTATCGTCTATCTTATTTTTCATAAGCTCCTCCTATACTCCAGCCGTCATTGGCGAGAAAATTCATCTACCTTTTGACCCAATTATTCAAAAAATAATTGTCAATTCCGAGCGCGATTCCGTCCGCGATCGCCTGCTGATAAGCTTCGTCCGTAATTCGGTTAATTTCGTCTTTGTGCGTGATGTAGCCAACCTCCACCAAAACCGCCGGCATTTGCGCGCCCACAAGCACCCAAAACGGACCCTCGCGTACGCCGCCGTCCAGCGTTTTGCTAAAAACTTCGCGCGTGTAATATAGCATTGATCTCTGCACATCAATCGCAAGTTTATTTGACGAAACAACCATTTCGCGATTTAGGAAATTCAAAAATGTTCTTTTCGAGTATTCTTCCATATTCTCTACCACGCCGTTTTCCAGCGCGGCGACATCTTTCGCGCGATCGCTTTTGGCGGGGCTTAAAAAGTATGTCTCAATGCCTTGTAATTTGCACGGTCTAGGACAGGCGTTTGCGTGAATTGAAACAAATAGATCGGCATTAACTTTATTAGCTTCGCTTGTGCGATCTTGTAATGTTACATAAGTGTCGTTTTCGCGCGTTATTTTCACTTCGTAACCCAACCTAGCGAGCGCGTTTTTGGTGAGCAGGGCGATCTTCAAAACCACATCTTTTTCTAAAAAGCCTTTCATACCTTTAGCGCCAGTATCGTATCCTCCGTGTCCCGCGTCTATCATCACTATCGGTTTATGACCGCCGAATTTATCTAGAGGTTTTTTATCTTTTTCGCTATCGGAAATAATTTCAATTATCATCGTGGAATCATTTATTTTGATATTGAGCGTAAAATACTTTTCATCAGCAAAAACTATGCGCGTGATTTTAGTATCGTATTGCGCGATTTTCACGCGCGCGATCGCGGCGAAACGATCTTCAAAATAATTTTTGGAAAATTTCGTCTGAATATCCAAACCGCGGCGGTATGGCTCGCCTTTGTTTTCTGGTTTTAAGTAAAACGATCTATAATCGCTTTCGGTGATGTTTTCTTCAAACTCCACGACTAGTTTGTCGCGCGTTAAATTGTATGAAATTATACTCTGCGCGTTCGCGGCAAAAGCGCAAAAAATAAAGCAAAAAAGCGCGAAAAAAAGTTTATTTATCTTCCCCATAAACCAGCTTTGTCATTAACTCTTTCACGCTCAGGAGGCGATCGATTCTGTGCCCGTTGCTGCCTGTGAAAAATATCCCCGTATCCAACTTGCCCTCCACCGCGTCGCTTAGGCGATCGGCAATGCAGTAACCCACTTTGCGCGCCTCTTCGCCGCTTTTGCACGGCGCTACGCAGTTGCTCACGCATTTAATCGGCAGAGTTTTGCCCGCGCTCATATCTTCAATAAACTTCGTGCGAACCCCGCGCGCTGGGTAACCGACAGGCGAATGGAATAACTCAATTTGCGACTCTTTGCAGGAGATCAAGAGGTTTTTGTAAACGTCTGGAACATCGCACTCAATCGTGCCTATAAAGCGCGTGCCCATTTGCACGCCGCTGGCGCCTAGCTCCATAAACTTCTTGATGTCGTCGTGCGTCCAAATCCCGCCCGCCGCGAAAACAGGAATTTCGCCGATCGTTTTCGCCTCTTCCACAACGGGTTTAATCAAGTTTTCTAGCGCGTAAACGGGATCAACGCATTGATCGTAGGTGAAACCCTGATGCCCGCCCGAAAGCGGACCTTCTAATACGATCGCGTCTGGAATACGCTTGTAACGTTGCTCCCAACGTTTGGCGATGAGGCGCAAAGCTTTCGGCGAACTTACGATCGGCGCCAGCGCGACATCGGGAAAATCCGCCGCGTATTCGGGCATATTCATCGGCAAACCCGCGCCCGTGATAATCACATCGGCGCCCGCCTCGCAGGCATCGCGCAAAACGCGATCGTAATCGTTGATCGCGTGCAAAATGTTCGCCCCCAGAGGCGCGTCGCCGCAGATCGCGCGCGCGTCTTTGAATAGCTGAAAAGTCGCCTCGCGGTTGTGAAACTCTTTTGCCGTGGCGGGTCTGCCAAATTGTGAGTTCGTAACAAATTGACGATTTTTGTAATAACCCGTGCCAATCGCGCTGATAACACCCAATGCCCCCTCGCGGCTAACGCTGCCCGCGAGACTAGACCAACTGATGCCCACGCCCATTCCGCCTTGAATGATCGGGTATTTGAGCGTGTGCTTGCCAATTTTGATTGGTCTTAATTCCACTAAATCACCTTTATCTTTGCAAATTTGCGTTTGCCTACTTGCGCGATGTATTCGCCCGCGACAAGTTCGGCTTTGAAGTCGCCTGCTAGAGCGCCGTTTATCTTTACTGAACGGGATTGTATCATACGGCTCAATTCGCTTGTGGAATTAACGAGTTTCGCTTCCACAAACGCCTTGCCTATCCAGATCGCGCCGCTAAATTCGAACTCTTCAATATCGCTCGGAATTTCGTTGTTTTTATGGACGCGGTCAAATTCCTCTTTCGCGTTTTGCGCCGCCATAGCGCCGTGATAGCGCGAAACTAACTCTATTGCCAGCGTCTCTTTCGCGGCTTTCGGGTGCGCGGTTTTTAACTCTGCGATCTCGCCAAGCGTTTTAGAGCTGAGCAATTCAAACCACCGCCACATCTGATCGTCCGAAACGCTCAAAATTTTCGCAAATTGCGTATTCGCGTCTTCATTTACGCCGATGTAATTGCCGAGCGATTTGCTCATTTTTTGCACGCCGTCAAGCCCCTCTAAAAGAGGCATCGTCAAAACCGCTTGCTCGCTTTTTTTGTAGCGGTTTTGCAGCTGCCTGCCCATTAGCATATTAAATTTCTGATCGCTGCCGCCCACCTCGATATCGCTCTCCAAAACAACGCTGTCGTAGCCTTGCAAAAGCGGGTAGAGAAACTCCGCGATCGCGATCGACGCGCCGCTTTTGTAACGTTTTTCAAAGTCGTCGCGCTCCAACATTCTGGCGACGCTTAACTCCATTGCGAGCGAAATCAAACCCGCGCTGCCAAGATCGTTAAGCCACTCGCTATTGAAAACCACGCGGGTTTTCGCGGGGTCTAAAATTTTGAAAACCTGCTCTTTATAAGTTTCGGCGTTTTTCAAAACATCTTCGCGGCTTAAAACTTTTCTAGTCTGGGTTTTGCCGGTAGGATCGCCGATCCGCGCCGTGAAATCGCCGATCAAAAATTGCGCGATCCCGCCGAATTTCTGCATTTGCGCGATCTTATTCAGTAAAACCGTATGCCCGAAGTGAATATCCGTAGCGGTCGGATCAAAACCGCTTTTGACGAGCCAATTTTTGCCGTTTTCAAAATAATTTTTGAGGCACGAAATTAACTTCGCCTCATCAATAATTTCCAGCGATCCGCGCTTAATTTCAGCGAGCGCTTCTTGAATTTTGTTTTGCATATTAAACTCCCGTATTTTTATAGACATCATTCGCGGCGTTAAACAAAATGAGCGTAAACCGCTTTTCGATCGCGGCTTTGATCTTGCCGATCGTTTTCGTGGGAAACTCCGCCGTTACATCGCACCAAGTCAAAGCGCTCTCGCTGTTGCCCAAGTGCAATGTCGTGATATTCACATCGCGGTTTGCCAAAAATGTGAGGAGCGCGAGCAAACTGCCCTTTTTGTTCTCTAAATTCACGACTAAATTATAGAGCCCCACTTTGCCGCCCGTCCAACTCGCTTTCAAAGCCGCCGCGCCGCCAACAAGCTCGCGATAGGCGTTTTCGCAAAGTTTGTGGTGGATTGTAGCCCGACCGCGCTTGCCGTAAAACATCAGGATTTGATCGCCGTATTTGGGCTGGCAACAGTGCTCAAAATCCACGCCGCTGATCGTCTTTGGCGAAGTAATTTCAATGTTTTCTGTTTTGTAGCGTTTTAGCGTGTGGTGCGAGAGCGAAAAAATGCCGATTTTGTTTTTTTCTTTGTTGTAGCGCGCGGCGATCTCTTCAAGCAGGCTATTTTCGCGGTTTAACTTATGAATCGCCTCTTCGTAGCCGCGAATTTTCAGCCAATTTTCAAACTCCGTCATATCCTTAATGTTTAGGCAAAAGCGCAAAATTGAAAGCGCGGAAAGCCTGTCAATTTCGCGGCTGCGCTGGTTGCAAGTGTGGCGCAGGACATTTTTGGCGCGCGAAGTTTTCAATGCCTCAATCCACGAGCAACGCGGCAGAATATCGCGCCCTGTTTCAATTTGCACGAGATCGCCGTTCTTAATCTCCGTCAGCAACGGTTTTCTCGCGCGATTTACAAGCGCGGCGGTAGCTCTCAAACCCACGTCGCTATGCACCATAAACGCGAAATCCAGCGCGGTAGCGCCGCGCGGCAGAGTGAAAGTATCTCCTTGCGGCGAATAGACCTCAATCTCGTCGCTGAAGAGATCGTTTTTGGCGAGTTCGTAAAAGTCCAGCGGGTTTTCGCTGGTGTATTGCATAGATTCAAGCCAACTGAGTTTTGGAAACAACGCCGCGCTCGCCGAGCCGCTTGCCTTGTATTTCCAATGCGCGGCGATCCCGTATTCGGAGGTTTGGTGCATATCAAATGTGCGGATTTGCACCTCGCAGATGCCAGCTTTGTGAAAGAGCGTGGTATGCAGGGTTTGGTAGCCGTTTTCTTTCGGCAAAGCGATATATTCCTTAAAGCGCGCCATAAGCGGGCGGTAG
This sequence comes from Helicobacteraceae bacterium, assembly GCA_031286325.1. Classification (GTDB taxonomy): domain Bacteria; phylum Campylobacterota; class Campylobacteria; order Campylobacterales; family SZUA-545; genus JAIRNH01. The sequence continues at coordinate 12,466 of JAITUT010000075.1, read as the reverse complement.
CGCGTGTGCAAAATGCCGAGCGTTTTGTAGCAATCTTCCGGCGCGCGCACAAGGATTCGCGCCGCCATAAGGTCTAAAACCTCGTCAATTTTCACGCCTTTGCGTTGCATTTTCGTATAAATAGAATAGTGGTGTTTAATGCGCGTGGCGATCTCAAAACTCTGTTCGTCAAAGCCCGCCGAGAGCATTTCGGTTTTGACCTCCGTGATAAAGGCGTTTAACGCCAGCCGCAAAGAGTGTCCGCGCGAGGCGAGAAATCTATCAATTTCCTCATATTCTTTCGGGAAAATGTAAGCGAAACTGCGATCTTCCAAAAGCGATTTAATGCGCCCGATCCCAAGCCTATGCGCGATCGGCGCGTAAACTACCAAAGTTTCCTCCGCGATTCTGCGCTGTTTGTCTTCGCTCAAAGCGTCAAGGGTAAGCATATTGTGCATACGATCGCAGAGTTTGATTACGAGAACCCGCGCGTCCTTAATAGAGGCGATAAGCATTTTGCGGAATGTCAGCGCGGATTCTATTAGCTTTTCGTCTTTGCGATCGCTCGGCAAAAGGTTTTCTTCGCGGATACGATCAATTTTCGTAAGCCCATCAACGAGCCGCGCCACATCTTGGCTAAAATCGCGCGCGATGTCGTCAAATTTATAATCGGTATCTTCAATAGCGTCGTGCAAAACCGCCGCGATCACCATAGATTCATCGCCGCCGTAATGCGCGACCGCCGCCGCTACAAGGAGCGGATGCACGATGTAGGGTTCGCCGCTCTTTCTAGTCTGCCCTAAATGCGCGTTTGCGGCTTTGTCGCACGCCGAGCGCAAAAGCGGCGTATCCACGAGGTTGTATAGCAAATTCTCCGCGTCTTTTTGGGAACGGATTTCGGAGAGCGCGTCGGCTAAATTAGCCGATTTGTCATAGAGATTTTCTTGATAAGTTTCCAACTTTAAGTTCCGTTTCGTCGTCTTTTGCGCTTTTGGCAAAAGCGCAAAGGCTTTTTTAACGCGCGATTCTAGCATTTTTGAGCCGTGAAACTACAGTAGCGGGGCTTTAAGTCGGCGACAGTCATTTTCTAACTATCGCTATTTTGTTTTTGAGAGCGTTTTGAATTTAAGCTTTTCGCCCCCGCGTTTTTTAGGATTTCACAAACGGCGTATTTACGATGTGCGGGATTATCGGATTGCGCACAAAATTCGCGTTTTTGAAGTTGCGGAACAGCGCGATATAACGCTCTACGTTAAACTTCTTAGCGAGCAATTCTATCTCGCTATCCACGCCGAATCTTGTTACATAATTTTTAAGGGCGTTTAGCCAATGAGATTCTTTCATTTTATCGCCTAACATCGCGATTTGAGCTAAATACAAAATTTTGTAGATCGCGATCGCGCGGTTTAATGTGAAACTATTGCCTAAAAATGGGCGTAGCATTTTATCTGTCATATCAAATCTAGCTTGCGTGGCGTAAGCGTGCGCGGCTTTGAATCTGATAGAGAGCATTTCGTTTAATCTAATATAGGCTTTTGAGCTAACCAAAAACGGATTTTCAACGGCTTTTTTAATCGCCTCGCTGTATTGTTTATTATCTACTAATTGCGTAAAATTTTCTACAATCTCTAACTTATCAAACTCCACATTCAAAGTAGGGGAATTTGTAGTGGAATTTTCTCTCAAAAATTTTGCGACATCAATTGCCTCGTCGTATTTTCCAGCAGCCATAAACCCGAAAAATTCCTCCTCTTTTTTCTGTATCATCTCTGTAAATTCCAAGACTTTAGGCGAATCTCTTAACATATCAAACTTATAGATCGTGTTAGCGAGATTTTTCCACTCTTTTTTATCAAAATAATTATTGGCTTTTTTGAAAATTTCTGGGTTTTTGAACATATTTCTAATCACCATAGTCTTTTGCGGAATTTTTGAAAACAACGCAAGTTCGTCTTTAGCTTTTTGAGTTGCTTCACCGTTCGCAATAATTGCCTCTAAAGCCTCCGTAAAACGATCCGCAAATCGCTTTTCAAGCATTGCGAATAACGGCAATTTTCTATAAAACTCTCCTTCATTCGCCATATTATAAGCCTCTTTATATTGCCCGGTTTGGATCAATTGATAATACATCGTTACTTTTGAAATATGTTTTACTATGGAATCAAATTTACGTTTATAGATCGGAAATGTTAGTAATTTCCCCATCGTCTCTTTTGCCAATTCTAATTTATTTTGCGCCATATATACGACCGCGAGTTGAAATTTTTTGTCAAATTCGCCGTCTAAATTGTTTAATAATCCCGTCGCCGCGAACTTTAAAATCGGATTTGAATTTAACGCTTCCGTAACGCCGTTTATATCTCTTTCCGCTATCTTGTTTTGCAATTTTTCTCTCTCAATGGAAAGATCAATAAATGTTACTTTGCCGTGTTCAAATAGAAAATAGATTATTTCGCCCCGTTTTTTAATATCTACGATCGCTTTTTTAGAGTTAAAGATCGGCTCTTTACTTTGCTCTGTCGCGCTCAAATCCACCAAATACAAATAACCCGATTTATCAGAGATAAAAGCAAATTGTTCGTCATCGTCTATAAAGATCGCCAAAGGCCAGTTAATCGTAGTAATTAAATCTCGCACTACATATCCGCCGATCGCGTCAAATATAAATACTTTATTGTCTCTGGCGCCCGCGATCAGAAGCGAAGTTTTGCTGAAAAATTTCACTACGCAAATCACGTCTTTGTAATAAAAATCGCTCAAAAGTTTGAAACGATCCAGATCGTAAATAATCATATTTTGCTTAAAACTCGCGTATGCGATCAAAGAGGAATCGCCGTTGAAAGCGATCGCCGAAATGTATTCGCCGCACGCGGGCAGGACGCTGATCAATTCGCCGTTTTCAGTGCTGTATAAGCAAACTTTGCCCTTGTTGTCGCCGACCGCCAACATTTGCGCGTTAGTGGAAAACTCCGCCGTTTCGGTCGCCGAGAGAGACCAAGCTAAGTTAGATTTAATGTTAAATTCCGCTGAAATTTTGTCGTATACGTAGAGTCTTGTCGCGATCTCTTGCGGCTGATAGAGGCACAAAAAGGCGCCTCGCGAAGCGTCTCCTTTGAAGTACGGGTACTCCGCTTCGCCCGCGATCGTCTGCGTTTTGCGCATTTTGTTGGTCGCGGCGTCAAAGAGCCGCACGGAGCCTGTGTTATCCACGAAACCCAACGCGTCCTCTAAAATTATCATTAAATGGGCGTTCGTCCCTACGTTAAAACCTTCGCCAAATTCCACTTTTCGCCTTTATTTGCCGATATCTTTGTATGAAATCGCTTATTTTTAAGAAAAGTTTAACATTTTTTTTATCGCTCGCGCTATTTTTCGGCGCGAATATGATCGCGGCTGATACCGAAGACATATACTACGGCAAAATAAATCGCGGCTCTGTGCGCGGTAAGCGCGTGAGCGTTTCGGGATTTGTGAATGCGACGGGATGCGAAAAATTACCGTGCAAAATTATGGGTTATCGCTGGTTTGCTGACGCGAAAGTTTTGTTTATTTTGAACTTTCCGGATCGTTTCGCGCCGTTCGTGTCGCGTAAGCGCGTGCTAGACCCGATCCGCGTAAATTGCGTGATGAAGAGCGACTTTGAATATGTGGATTGCGTCTTTTAATCTCTATAATTAAAATTATTTTGGGATATTTCGTCCGCAACCCCGCGATTCGCCGCCAAAATCGCATATTGCCCGTCGTTTTATTTATTCTAATTTCTCTTTTTCCCATTTTTCAACTTCACCTTTTACTACTTTAAACATACGATGAGCAGAAAGTGTTTTTCGCTTACTCAATTCTTCAAATCTCAATGGGTCGCGTTTTTTTAATTTGTTAAGCAAATGGGAGGTTTCATATTCTATTTGCCCAGTTGTAACCAAAATTGTCGTGGGTGAAAAATTCCAATTTATTTTTTTCCTGTCAAAATGATAACCGCGTGTTGAGGCTTCTTCAAAAACCAAAGCCAAGTATTGGTTTATTGCGTCTAAAGGTTTGTCGGCAAGTTTAAATCTGTCGAGTTGCGGATGGTTGCGATACCCTTTTGTTCTGCCTTCAAGAACGTGTTTGGCAAGAAGCGTTTCTCTCCATAACGCTACAAGTCCTTTAGCGTCTAAATACTTTGGGTGAATAGACCAAATTCTCATTCGTTCTCTTTTTTTAATTGTTCTACTTCTTTTTCTTCGTTTTTCATCGTGGTTTTATTTTTATGATTATTCATTTTTCTGCGTCAAGTATTTTTTAGCCGCATTTCTAATCCAAACGTGTTTATGTTCTGCAAAAGGTTTTACTTCGCTGTCAAACTCTGCCGCGTGCATTTTTTGTATTGCGCAAATTATATGTCCATTCACAAATTCATCATCAAGTTGCGTAGTCAATTCCTTTGCATAACCAGATAAATGCTTCGTTGCAAAAAGCATAATAAATGATTGTCTTCCTCGCTTTGCATTCCGATTTGTAGAAATTTTCAAAATGCGCTGAAAAAATTCATTCTCTTTCCGAAGCGTGGGATTTTCTTTTATTAATTGTCGAATTTCATCGCCCAATCTCCATATCTTACGTTCAAAGTCGTGCCAATCGGGTACATCTGGCAACAACTCCGTCGGCGGTAAATTGGGTTCAAGTATTTTAGGAATTAATTTTTCCGCTCGTGAAACCAATTTGTTCGCTTTGTCTAAAATTTCTGCTGTGTTTATTTTCAACCTTTCTTTTTCTTCGTTTTTCATTGCGGTTTCATTTGAATTATTTTAGCATTTGATTTAAAAAGTTTTTGTTCCACTTCGTCTAATGCTTCATTGAGGATTTTAATATCTAATTTGTCAATTTTTGCTATATCGTACAAACCTTGTTTTATCAAGTCGAAAACAATTCGTTGCTTTTCAATTTCTTCCTTCGCCGGATAATCGGCGTAATTTTCTAATACCGCAATTCCATAAACAAACCAATTTTCGGCTCTTACCGCCTCATAGAGCGCATTCTCAAAAGCGTCTGAAACTATAATATACAAATGCGTATAATTTGGAAGACGGAATTTCTTTTCACGAAGTTTTTCTAATATTCTGCCGCAAAATCTATTGTCGTAGGGCGAAAAATATAATTTCTCTGTATTAGGAAGACTGTAATAAAACCTCAAATCGTATATTAATCTCTTTTTTTCATCATTTGTTTGTTCGCGAATAATTCTTTCTCTAATATGTCTTTCGATTGCTTCCTGTCGTAAAAGATTTTCGTATTTGCTGTTTAATTCCCGTAAGTCTGTTGTTTGCAGTTCTTTTTCCAGCAGAATTAAGGTTGATTTAAGTTTTTCTGCGTCATAAATATCGCTTTTCTTTTTCTTTGAAATGATAATGTCGAACGCCTTATAAATCAATTGGAAGACATCGGTTAAGTTTTTTTCTTCCTCTACCATTGGCAAAACAACTCGCACCATGGTTTTGCCTCTGTAATAATACGGCAATTTGTTAAACCAATCAATATGCTTTTGGTCATCTTTGGGCGATAAAAAAGTCAAGCAAATTTCAATCTCGCCATAAGGAAATTCTATATTCTCGGTTTGGAACTTGTCAGATAAAATTCTCCCGAAGTAACGGAACGGCTCATTTAAGCCGCCGCCGTATGAACCATAACTGCTTTTATTAAAATGTATCCACATATTTTGCATTTTCCCCTCTGCCGACTCTGTGTTCATTTTCAACCTTTCTTTTTCTTCGTTTTTCATTGCGGTTTTATTTATATGATTATAGTAATTACTTGTAATAAAAAGCGTAAATCCAAAACCAGACAATCCCCGCCAAAAATACCGCGTAAAACCGCCTTCGCGTTAAAACCCCCGCTAGCCGCTTTTTTTCACGCCGCGCCGTTCGCAACTCTCGCTCACGGGACACTTCGAGCAAGTCGGAGAAATGGGCTTGCAGATGGTCTGCCCAAGCGCTACCAATAGATCGTTTATCTCGCTCCAGCGCGCCATAGGCACTTTGCGGCGCAAGACAAATTCGGTGCGCTCAGGGTCTTTGGCTTTCACAAAGCCCAAGCGATTCGTAATGCGAAACACGTGCGTATCCACGCACACAGAGGGCTGGTCAAAACCCAGCGACATTACGAGGTTTGCGGTTTTGCGCCCAACCCCGCTAAAAGTCAAAAGCGTGTCCAAATCCGCTGGCACTACGCCGCCGAAATCTTTCACGATACGCTCCGAAATTTCCAGAATGCGGCGCGCTTTGTCGCGGTAAAAACCCACAGGATAGATGAGACGCTCTAACTCTTTGTGCGAGAGGCGCAACATTTGGTTAGGATCACACGCTTGCTCAAAGAGCCTTTGGGCGGCTTTGGCGGTCGTTTCGTCTTTGGTGCGGAGGCTCAAAATGGTCGCGATCAAGACTTTGAAAGGATCGCGCTCCGACTCCGCTACTAATGTTACTACCGGCGCGTGCGGTTTATTTGCTTTGATAATATCTAAGACGTCAAGAAAACCTTTTGGCTTCATCTTTCTCTCTCTTGCTAAGAAACATCGGCGCGAATTGTAGCAAATTTAAAATTTAACATTTAATTCGTATTGATTATATATTATTGCGCGATTAAGCTCTTTCTACGGCTTCGCTAGCGGCGGCGGCTTTGATCTCGCCGTCTCCTACGAACAAAAGCGCCAGAAAGCAAATAGCGATCCCGCTTGCGATCATCAGATAGTCTATATTGACGATGTCGGCGAGCGGTCCAAAAATGAGCATTCCAGAGGGAAATATGAGCGTGGCGACCATATTAAATACGCCGAATACGCGCCCGATTTGCGCGGGATCGGTCTTTTTCTGGAGCAAAGTGGTAATCGGCACATTGTAATACGGAAACGCCATTCCCGTGAGGAACATCGCCGCGAGATATGGGATAAAGGCGGGCAAAACGCCTAAGAGGATCGCGCCGCAACCCATAAAGGCGCACGAGAGCGCGATCGTGTAAGCGCGGTTTTTGAAGCCCGCATAAATTCCCACGCCGATTCCGCCGAGCAACATTCCCGCCGACCACGCGATCTCAATCGCCGATAGCCGCCAATATTCTTCGCCGAAATTTCGCGCGGTTTGCAAGGGCGTTAAAAACGCCGAAGGCGAAAAGGCGATGAATAAAATTATTGAAACTACGATCAGCTCTTTAATGAATTTGTGGTCTTTGATATATTGCGCGCTTTCTCGTAAATCTTTGAAATAATCTATCTTTGTAAAGCGCGGTTTTTCTTTGTTAGTTTGCGGGGGTGTTTTGACTAAAAAATATACTATGAAAATACCGATCGCCGCGGTAATAATATCTAAAAAAAATATCGCCTCCAGCGGATAAATGGATAATAACATTCCCGCGATCATAGGAGACGCGATCATAGCGAATGATTGTATGCTTTGGTTAAAGCCGTTTATTTTTTCTAATTTATCCTTAGGGGTAATTAGCGGAATAAATGAATTGATCGCGGGCGAATGTACGCCTTGAAACGCCGCGCGCAAAGCGGCGCAAATAAGCAGTATCCAATGATTTACAAATCCCGCGTAAATTATCAACGCCGTAATTAGCGAAACCAACGCAATGCTTCCGTCCGCTAAATTGATCAGATGTTTTCTATTGTAATAATCCGCCCAAACGCCGCCGATCGGAGAGATTAAAAACATAGGCAAAAATGTCGCCACGACATAAACGGACATAGCCGACCCCGATCCTGTTTGCAGGACGATATACCACAAGATCGCGTAACCCGTGAGCATAGAGCCTGTAACGGACAAAGCCTGCCCGAATAAAAAAAGCGAGATATTTTTACGCCAATTTTCACGCATCTTAAAATTTTTTCAGCAAAAATTTTATGTCAAATAAGCTAACGCGAAGAATCACTTTTTATTCTTTTTGAAAAGTTGGAATTTTTCTTCAAGAGACTTGTCTAATTGCCACAGACCTTTTTCGCGCAACTTTTCCACAACTTTTTCATCAAGATCGGTATCCTTTGGCCACTCGCGGTTAAATCCGTCCCGCGCGTCTTTATTTGTAGCGTCTAAAAATACAAAATCTCCCACGATTAGATCGTAAATCGCATCTATATTATTGCAGATTCGCCATACGCTCATATATGCGTTATTTATATCATTATTTTCATTATCTAAAACTATCGCGATCGCAAAATGATCTTTTAACTCTGATAGATCGTTATAAATCTCTTTTGCCGAGCGAATTTTATCAATTTGCAAAAGAGCTACTGGATTTGCGGTATAAATTCCGTATTGTTTAACCGCGATTGCCTCTTTCACAAGCGGTTTAACCAAATTAAACAACTCGGGATCGGTCAAAATTTTCTTATGGCTATTAACAATTTTTCCCGTGCAATCTAAGCCTAACTTACCGCCCACGAGCGGCGCGCGGGAGCTATGATCCAAAGCGTCTAAAACGCCGTTTGAGACCAATAATTTTTCGGGCGAAAATCTATTTAAGCACCACTCAAAAAATTTTTCATAATCGTTTAGATCTGGGGCGTCCGCGCCGACAAAGATCGCGTGTTTGACAAAACTCATCTGCCCGACGCCCCAAAAAGCGTGCATCGCTTGCAACGGCTGTCCCGCGAAAGTATTTTTAATTTTCGCCAAAATTAAATTATGAAATACGCCGTTTTCAGGCATTTTATAATCAATTAAATGGGGGCAATTCGCGCGAAAAAGCGGTAAAAATATACGCTCTGTAGGATAACCCATATACTTATCTTCTATCGGCGGTTTGCCCACGATCGTAGCGTAATAAATAGGCGTTTTTTTGCGCGTAATAGCGGTAACTTTCATAAAGGGATACGGTTCTTTTGGCGTGTAGTAACCAGTATGATCGCCAAATTCGCCCTCAATCTTGCGATCGCGCGTGTTTTCAATGTACCCTTCTATCACAAAATCCGCGTCGTTTGGGACAAAAAGATCGTTTGTAACACACTTAACTAATTTCGCTCTTTTGCGGCGGATAAAGCCATATAATAACAATTCAAAAATACCTTTAGGCAACGGCGCGGTCGCGCACCAAACATACAGAGGATCGCCGCCGATCGCAATGCTAACGGGCATTTTGATATTTTTCTCCTCATATTCCGCGAAAAAATTGCTGGAATCTTTATGAATTTGCCAATGCAAACCTAATGTTTGATCGTCAAAAACTTGCAATCTATACATACCGACATTATTCATTTTATTATCAACCGATCGCGTATAAACTTGACCCATTGTAATAAACGCGCCGCCGTCATTTTTCCAAGTCTTTAAGATCGGCAGATCGCTTAACTTTGCCGCATCGCCTTGGACGATAACTTCTTGACATTCGCCGCGCGATCTTGATCGCTTTGGAAAGATATTTCTTAACTTCCAAAAACTAGCGATTTTTTTTATTTTTCCAAAAAAACTCGTAGGGTGCTCGGGGCGAACAAAACTATCGACTTCAGATGCGATTTCTTCTATATCTTTCCCGAAAATTTCACGCACTCTTTTATGCGATCCGTATAAATTCATTAAAACAGGGAAATCATACTTTTTTTCGCCGTTAAAAACATTTTTAAATAACAATGCTTTTCCGCCGTTTTCTTTCTTAACTTCAGCGTAAGCTAAAGCGGCGATCTCTAAATTAGCGTCAAGGGGTTCGCAGATCACCTCTAATTCGCCGATTTCTTGCAACTTTTCTACAAAATTTCGCATAAAAATCCTTAAAAATTTTCAAAATCGTAGCCAAAAATCCATTAACGCGCGCCGTGTTATACTTCGCGTAATGAAATTTAGCGATGTAACATTTATTTTGATGAGCGCGGGCAACTCGGCGCGGTTTAGATCGCCCGTGAAAAAGCAGTGGTTGCGCGTGGGCGAGGAGCCGCTTTGGGAGTTCGCGGCGCGGCGCGTTTTGGCGGAGTTTGAGTTCGCGAAGACGATCGTTACCGCTACGCCCGCGGAGGCTAGGATCGTTCGCGCGATCAGCGATTATGAGGTCGCGGAGGGCGGCGAGACGCGCGAGGAGTCCTTGCGCAACGCATTAACGATCGTAGAGAGCGAATGGGTTTTGGTCGCGGACGCGGCGCGGGCTTTAACGCCGATCGAAGTCATAGCGCGGGTTCTCGCCGAAAAGGGCGCGGCGGATTCAATCGCGCCCGCGTTAAAGGTCGTGGATACGATCGTAACCGAAGATGGCGAGGCGGCGGATCGCGAGAAATTGCGCCGCGTCCAGACGCCGCAACTTTCGCGCGCCGCGGCTCTGCGCGAGGCGCTCGCGGCGAAAAGCGGATTTAGCGATGAAACCACGCTGATCGCGGCGTTTGGCGGCAAAGTCAAATACGTCGAGGGCGACGAACTCGCGGGCAAATTAACTTACGGCGGCGAGATCGCGCCCGAAGCTCCAAGCGGCGCGGCGTTGATCGGGCAGGGCTTTGACGCGCACGCTTTCGAGGCGGGCAAACCTTTGCGCCTCTGCGGGGTGAATGTGCCGAGCGATTTTGGCTTGAAAGCGCACAGCGACGGGGACGCGGCGATTCACGCTTTAATTGACGCGATCTTAGGCGCGGCGGGTTTGGGCGACATCGGGACGCTATTTCCCGACAGCGATCAAACCTACAAAGGTATTGACAGCGCGGAACTTTTGGCGCGGACGGTGGAAATGATCACACGCTTTGGCTTTAAGGTTTTGGGCGCGGACATCACGATCATCGCCGAAAAGCCGCATTTGGAGCCGCACAAAACCCTGATGCGTAAAAATCTCGCGCGACTTTTGGCTCTGCGCTACGAGCGCGTGAACGTCAAGGCGACTACGACTGAAAAAATGGGTTTTACGGGGCGCGGCGAGGGGATCGCGGCGCAGGCGATCGCGGTTTTGGGCTATCATAATTAAAATTAAAGGAAAAATATGAAAGTTTTAGTTACAGGCGCGGCGGGGTTCATTGGTTTTCATACGGCGACGCGACTTCTAGGGCGCGGCGACGAGGTCGTGGGGCTTGATAACATTAACGACTATTACGATCCGAAAGTCAAGATCGGGCGGCTCGCTTTAAGCGGGATTAAAGGCGAGATCGCTTATGGCGCGATCTCGCAAAGCGAAAAATTCGCGAATTACCGCTTTATCAAAGCGGATTTGGCGGACAAAGCGGCGATTGACGCGCTCTTTGCGGCGGAGAAGTTTGATCGCGTTTGCCACCTTGCGGCGCAAGCGGGCGTACGTTACAGCCTCGTAAATCCGCAGGCGTATATTGACGCGAATGTTACGGGAACGCTGAACATTTTAGAGGCGTGCCGCCATAATCCCGTCTCGCACCTCGTATATGCCTCTACGAGCTCGGTCTATGGGCTCAACGCCGATATGCCATTTAGCGTAACGCGCCCCGCGGATCACCCGATCAGCCTCTACGCCGCCACGAAAAAGTGCGATGAGCTTATGGCGCACACTTACAGCCATTTGTTCGGCGTGCCTACTACGGGCTTACGGTTTTTCACGGTTTATGGACCTTGGGGGCGACCAGATATGGCGTTATTTATCTTTACGAAAGCGATTTTGGAGGATCGCGAGATAGAGGTCTTTAACGGCGGCGATATGCAGCGCGATTTTACTTACATTGACGACATTGTGGAGGGCGTGGCGCGCGTGATTGACCGTCCCGCCGCGCCAAATCTGGATTTTAACGCCGCCAAGCCCGATTGCGCCTCCTCCTCCGCGCCCTATCGTATATACAACATCGGCAACTCCGCGCCCGTGCAACTTAGCGAGTTTATTGAGGCGATTGAGGACGCGCTAGGCAAAAAAGCGCGGCGCAAATTTATGCCGATGCAAGCGGGCGATGTGCCAGCGACTTGGGCGTCTACGGCGGAGTTGGAGCGCGATATGGGCTACAAACCAGCGACTCCCGTGCGGCTGGGCGTTGAGTGCTTCGTTAAATGGTATAGAGAATTTTATGGGGTGTGAAATGGGGAAAGAATACATTTACATAGTTCAGGCATTGCTTGAGCCTTCAAAGTGCAAAATCGGTAAAACCGCCGATCTGGATCGCCGCCTCGCCGAATACAATAATATGACGGGCAAATCGCAGGAAAATTTCTATCAATATTTATTTACCTGCGAGGTTGCCGATATGGCAAAAGTTGAAAAAGATATTGCGAAAGAATTTGCCGACTTTCGCGAGCAAAAAAGCAGGGAAATTTATTTCTATAATAAACCGCTTTTTGAAAAATATGTTAATTTCATAAAATCGCATAAATTATTTACAGAAGAGATTTTTGTGAAAAAATTAGAGCCCAAAGAGATTGTAAAAATTATTAAAAGAATTACGCCGTCTCTTGAAGATCGCGGGCTTTCGCAAAAGGATTTAATGCAAAAGGCGCAAAGGGTTGAGAATGATGAATTTTACACCAGATATGAAGATGTTGAAAAAGAACTTTCAATGTATGATAAAAGTATATGGAAAGATAAAGTTGTATTTTGCAAC
>JAITUT010000021.1 GCA_031286325.1 Helicobacteraceae bacterium | reverse complement strand
TCAGCGTTTACGATGATCGAGTTGATCTTCGTTATCGTGATTCTCGGTATTCTCGCGGCTGTCGCGTTACCCAGATTCGCAAGTATTCAGGACGACGCAAACATTGCGGCGGAAAAAAGTGTGATCGGTTCTATTCGTTCCGGTCTTCAAGTCATTAAAGGTAGAGCCCTTGCCAATTCTACGCGGGACGTAAACATTACGTTTATGGACGCTTCCGGTCAATTCCACTACGCCAACCTCGGCAAAATGGACCGTCGCGGAGCTTGCGGGGACAGCAAGCAGTACTGCGGGCTTGATGAGGGCATCAGCTTCTCCGGTCACCCAAATTCTTTGGGTTTGAAACAGTGGAGCGGCGACGGCGGTAACTCCCCCGCTAAGGCTGTAAATGAAACCAATAATGTAGGTAGAGTCAGCGGAGTAGCCACCGGCTCGCAGGGTTCTCCAGCAGGAGCTCTTATCCTTGAGCCAGATGGTCGGGATACTCTCCAGACTTTTACCGAGACTGCAAAAGCCGGTGTGTTCTCCGATATGACGCCTGGCGTTACGACGCCTACGTTCACGGCTATGATGATTGCCAACCCCCAAGAGACTGGCGGGAAGAGTACTATCATCATCGGTCAAGCTACAAGACAAGTTTCAGACACGGGACTTGAGCTTTGCGTGGGCAAAGGATGGCACTACAACTCCGCAAGCGGTAGCATCACCCTTGGCGGCGTTTGCTTACCGCACTAATTCGTTTTACGAATTACGTTACGTCCCCAAAAATCGCGGATTTTTGGGGCAAGATTTTTGAGATTTACCTAGCGTAAATCTCTCCTCCCGATCGGCTTCTTTAAGTCGGTCGGATTTTTTATCGCTCTGCTTTTTTATTGCTCGCCGTTATAGTTAAAGCGCGTCAAATAGATCGCGAATGTTTTTAACTAAAACTTTATCTCCCTCAAACCCTATGAAAAAATGTTCGTCAAAAGGAACGATCACGCGGCTTTTAGAGTTCCTCTTAGAATCCGTTGCGATCAGCGTTATCAAAGGCGGCTCTCCGTCTCCAATCTCCGCTATCCGCGCAACCGCCAATTCGCCCTCATAAACGACTTTGCCTATCAAATCAAACGAAAATCGCTCGCCCTCTTTAAGTCGTATATGTTTTTTGGTCTCCGCGATCGTGGTGAATAAAGAGGCGTTTGTGAGCTGCGAGGCGGCTTCGGGGTCATTTACGCCGTCAAAACCGATTAGAATTTTTTGATCGCCCGAAAAGTGGCGCACCGAAAGCAAACGTTCCTCGCCCGATTGTAAAACCGCCGATAATTCGCGACCTATCGCGAAAAATTCTGGAAAATCAGAGGCGAGGTTAATGCGCGAAAGCCCCGATACGCCGTGCGGGCGACCTACTTTGCCTACGAAAACTCTATTATTTGGGTCGCTCTTCAAGGGATTTTACCAGCACGCGGTAACTGACGCCGTTTTTTGCTTTGCAGCCGCCGATGACGGTTTTTAAGGAGTTGATCATATTGCCGTCTTTGCCGATAATTTTGCCCACATCGGCTCGGCTGGCGTAAATTACAATCTCTGAAAAACCCGGCTCAAAATCGGTGCGATCAACCTCTATGCGATCGGGCTCCGTTGCGATGAGCCGCGCGAAATCCGCAATAAACTGTTCTATCATTTTTTCCTCGCTTCTTTGCCCCAAAAATCTACGATTTTTTTGGGCCCCGTTCGCGGCGACATAGCGATAGGACGCAAAACCTCCGTCATCGCAAAAAACCCGCCGCCGCAACCAAAAACTTTTGATCTTTGGAAACTCTCAAAATTTGCCGTTTTTTTTGCCCTAAAAATTCACAATTTTTAGGAAACTCATTTTTACCCCAAAAACCCAAGATTTTCGGGGATCAATTTCACCAACTATAAATAGCGGGTTTTATTTGTTTTTCGCCGCGATCCGCGCGACTGTTTCGCTAGGTTTCGCGCCCACGCCGAGCCAATATTTGTAACGATCGGCGTCAAGTTTTAGTGTCTTTTCCTCGTTCATAGGGTTGTAAAAACCCAAAATCTCTACAAACCCGCTATCGCGGCGCTTGCGGCTATCCGTTACCACAATGCGGTAAAAAGGCTGTTTTTTCTTGCCCAAACGGGTGAGTCTAATCACGGTCATAAAAGTCCTTTTGTGAAAAATCTGCGGATTATATATAAAAGTAGCTAAATTTCGCCTCTCGCGAGCTTCGCTCCCGCTTAGAGCAAGACTAAAGTCTTTGGAAACCCGCGAAAATCACGGCGCGGTTTTACGCGCGATTTTCACCTGCCGCCACATTGTTGCCACGATCGCGGCGGGAATTATAGGTTTCATTTAGGCTTCGCGGCTCTTAAACAGAGAGCGATCGTAAATTTTGTTTTGATTTTCGCTCGTCTTAAACGCCGCCTCGCGTTAAATTACAAACTACCTAAACTTCAACGTTAAGATCGCGCCGCGCGCGAACTCCTCCTGTTAAATCACAAACTACCTAAAATTCGGCGGTCTGCCGCCGCCCGCGAGGATCGTTTGCAATTTCGCCATTCCGCCTTTGCCCGAAAATTGTTTCGCGATCTTCGCGCCGTTTCTAAACTGCTTGACTATCCGATTAACTTCCTCAATTTTCAGCCCCGCGCCGCTTGCGATCCTAGCTTTCCTAGAGGGATTTAGCAGATCGGGGTTCTCGCGCTCGCGCGGCGTCATAGAGCGAATTGCCGCGCGTGTGTGCGAGAGCTCTTTTGAGTTCTCCAAATCAAGATCGCCGAGTTTGTCGGCGAGTCCTCCCGCGCCCGGAATCATTGAGATCAGCGACTTCATATTGCCGATTTTGCTCATTTGATCGAGCTGATCCATAAAGTCGTTAAAGTTAAAATCGCCCTTTTTAATTTTGCGCTGGACCTCTTTCGCCTTTTTTTCGTCAATCGCGGCAAAACCCACCTTTTCGGCGAGAGTCGCGATGTCGCCGCCGCCAAGCAGCCGCGAAACAATGCGTTCGGGGATAAAAATCTCCAAATCCGCGACTTTTTCGCCCGTCCCTAAAAAGCGCAAAGGCACGCCAATCTGCGCCGCCAGCGAGATCGCCACGCCGCCTGTGGCGTCTCCGTCAAACTTCGTGAGGATCACGCCCGTCAAAGCGACTTTTTCGTGAAACGCCGCCGCCGTCCGCGCCGCGTCCTGCCCCGTAAGCGAATCCGCGACATAGAAAATTTCGTGCGGAGAGATGACGTTTTTGATCGCCGCTAACTCGTTCATCAGCGCGTCGTCAATCGCGAGGCGACCCGCCGTATCAACAATCAAGACGTCAAAGAGCGCGGATTTCGCGCGATCCAGCGCGGTTTTGGCGGCTTTTACTGGATCGCCCGCCGTGATAAATTCCACTTCAATTTGCTCGGCAAGTTGGCGCAACTGTTCGCTCGCCGCGTGACGTTGCAAATCCGCGCCGCAGAGCAACACTTTTTTGCCGCGCGATTTCAAATAACTGGCGAGTTTCGCGCTGGTCGTGGTTTTGCCGCTGCCTTGCAATCCCGCCATTACTACGATCGTAGGCGGTCTGTCGGCGAATACAAAGCCTTGATTGCCCGCCGCCGCCAAAACGTCAAAGAGCGCCTTTTCCAATTCGGCGGCGAATTTCTCCTTTTGAATCCCCGCTTGTTTAGTCTCGATCTCCACGCGATCTATTAGGGTTTTTACAACTTTGTGGTGAATGTCGTTTTTGAGGAGCGCCTTGCGCAAGTCGTCCAAAACGCGTTTTAATGACTTTTCGTCGTCAAAGTGCCGCACCCGCGCGATCGCCGCGCCCAAAGCCTCGCTGATTTTATTAAACATAACGGCTCCTTACTTAAAAGAGCTTTCGATCGCCGCGATCCACGCGCGCAACCTTTCGGGTGTTTTGTTAGGCTCGTTCGTCTCGTCCAGCGGCAAACCTACGAATTTGCCGTCCCGCATAGAGGGCGACGAGGCGAAGTTGTAATCCGCCGCGTCCGTGAAACCCACCACTTTCGCGCCGCGCGCGGCGAGTTTGTCGTGCAATAAGCCGAGCGCGCTTACAAAAGTTTCGCCGTGTTTCGCGGAGTTGCCCGTGCCGAAAAGCGCGACGATTTTGTCCGCGAAGTCGGCTTCGTCCATTTCGCTGTAAATTTCGCGCCAATCGGTCTGTAACTCGCCGTTTCCCCAAGTGCTGCTGCCTAAAATCAGATTGTCGCGCGCGAGCAAATCGTCCACTGAGAGTCCCGCGACGCTGCTTATAAGAATTTCGTGTTTGCCTTCGAGCGCTTTCGCGATCGCTTTCGCGGCTTTCTCCGTGTGTCCGCCCGTGCTACCGTAGAAAATGCCAATATCCGCCATTTTTGCCTTTCAAAGACTAAAAACGCATTATAGAATTTTATCCCTCGCGTTTTGATAGCGATCGATTGATAAAATTGCGCTAGGAGTTCTCTGTGGCGATTGAATTAGACGAAGAATTATCAGCGATTTTAAGCGATTTGGAGCGAATCGGCGAAATAGTCGCGCAAAAAGAAGAGGAGTTGGGTATCGTGCGCCGCGCCGAGATCGCGCGCGAGAATGACGACTGCTATGTTTTGAGCCTCAATTCGCGCCGATTTTACCTGAACAAAGCGCAATTTGAGACGCTTTTCGCGCAGATGTCGCTGATCGCCGCGCCGAAAAAAAGGGCTTAAATGAAACTACGTATGTTTTTGCGGCTCGGATTTTTCGCTTTTTTTGATATTTTGCTCTCTTTCCTCTCATTTTTCTCGGCGTATTTATTGCGATTTAACTTTGAAATTCCAGAGCAATTTTTCTATGGATTATGGCGATATTTTTTAGCGTTTTCCGCGCTAAAAATAATATGTTTTTATTCGGTGGGATTATATAAAATTCCTTGGCGTTTTTTTTCGCTGGACGGGCTTAAAAAATTAGTTCTTTCGCATATATTAGCGTATGGGATTTTCGTAGGTTTTTTAGCGTCAAACTTCTGGTTAAATTTCGCTGTTTTACCTATCTTTCCCAAATCAATCCCGTTTATAGACGGCGCGATCTCAATGATTCTGATCGGAATGTTCAGAATTTCGCGCAGATTTTTTTCGGACGCTCAAATTTTTAGAGAGAAGAGCGAAAATATCGCGATCTTCGGCGCGAACGAAAACGGCGAGCGGCAATTTAGATCGCTTGATCGCGTGAAATATCGCGTGAGATTTTTCATAGAAACCGATCTCGCGAGAATTAACTTAAAAATACATAATTTGCCCGTGATCGCCCCGGAAAATATCGCGAAATTCGCCGAAAAATACGGCGTAAATACGGCGATCGTAGCGATTGAGGACAATACGCAGATCAAGAAAATTTACGAACTTTTACATTCGGCGGGAATTAAAAACATTAAGATCGCCAGATCGGCAATGGACGACTACGAAGCGCAGCCCTTGAAAATCGAAGATTTATTAGCGAGAAACCCAAAAGATTTAGACAAAAATCTTATTACGAATTTTGTTAAAAATAATAAAGTTTTAATTACTGGCGCGGGCGGCTCGATCGGCAGCGAATTGGCGCGAATGGCGCAAAAATACGGTGCGAAAGAGCTAATTTTATTAGACTCAGGCGAATATAATTTATATGCGATCGGAGAAGAGCTGCCGAACGCGAAATTAAAGATGATAAATGTCGTCGATCGCGATAAAATTTTCGCGCTATTTTTAGATGAAAAACCCGATATTATAATTCACGCGGCGGCGTATAAACACGTTCCGCTTGTGGAACTTAATATGCAATCGGCGATCGTGAATAATATCTTGGGCACGAAGAACTGCATAGACGCGGCGTTAAACTCGCGCGCGAAAAGTTTTGTTTTAATTAGCAGCGACAAAGCCGTGCGCCCCACGAGCGTAATGGGGGCGACCAAGCGCGTTTGCGAGCTTTATTTGCAAAATGTTTCGCGCGATCAGCCTCAACACGCGCGAACTCGTCTCTTAGCGGTGCGTTTCGGCAATGTTTTGGGCAGTAGCGGATCGGTCGTGCCGAAGTTTCGCAAGTTGATTGAAGAAAACCGCCCGCTCACGGTAACGCACCCAGAAATCACGCGCTATTTTATGCTCACAAGCGAGGCGGCGGAGCTCGTGTTGCAATCGGGCGCGCTAGCCGAGGGCGGCGAAGTCTTTGTACTGGATATGGGCAAGCCCGTCAAAATCGCCGATCTTGCGCAAAAAATGCTGGATTTGAGCGGCAAACCTGAACTCGGCGTAGTATTCACGGGGCTTCGCGCGGGCGAAAAACTCTACGAGGAGTTGCTGTTGGATACAGGCGAAAAAGCGACAAAGTATCCGTCAATTTTTGTGGGTAAGCGCGTAGATTACGATTTCGCGCTTTTGGAACGCCAGATCGCCGCTCTAAGCGACGCCGCCGATATTCCCGCCGCGCTCAAAGAGATCGTGCCAGAGTTTAACCATAACAAGAACGGCGATTTGAAATAATCAGATTTATCAAAAACCTACATTCTCGTAATTGTCATCGCGCTGCTTTATAAGCTTTGCGTTTCGTATAGAAGTCTTTAACCCGCAATCTCTTAGAATCGCTTGCGATCCAGATTTGGGCTTAGCCGCAATGACTAAAATTCCTCATTCCAAACTACTCTTTTAATATCCCGCCGCATCTTAAATTCTAGTACAGTCTATCCTGTAATACGCCCGCGTTTGTTTTTTCAAAATAAGCGCGGAAATTGGCAATTTATTTAAGGAGGTTTTTGGTACAATAAACATTTAAACTTTATGTATAGGTTTTAGTATGTTAAGCACAGCACAGCACAGCACAGCACAGCACAGCACAGCACAGGCGCGATAGCCGTTCTTTAACTTTAACACCCGCTAATTTTTCTTTCTTCGGTACCCAATCTCATATAAGGGGGCTTATATGAGATAACTTCAAACCACACTACACCATTTTGTCAAGTTTCCAAGTTTTGCGAAAGCAAGCGTTCGCCGTAAAGCCTTATGTTCCCGTTGCGTTAAGCGCGGCGGGCGCAAATTGCCCAGCAGGGCTGAACGGCAATTTGCGAGGTTTCCAAAGGCAAAGCCTTTGGTCGCAAGCGGAAACTTTGTTTCCGCGAGAAGTTTTTGAAAGGATCAAAAAATGAAAAAGTTGTTGGCAGTAGTTTTAGCCGTGTTTTTCGCTAGCGGGGCTTTGTTGGCTGATGACGGCTGGCAAATTAGCGCGGGAGCGCATATGAGCAAATTCAAAGCAGAAGGCGAATCTGAAAATAATACGCCCTTTTCGCTCGCAATCGGCAAAGAGATTATGAAAAGCGACAGCGGCAACGCGCTTTTGGAGTTCTCGTTAATGACGGGCGAAAAGTATGAGGAGAGCGAAAGCGAGGAGTATTACGGCGACTCGTACAGCTTCAACGCCAAAGTTGAGATGAAAATGGCGTTTTTCGCTAGTTTGTATTATCAATTTAATGTGCCGTCGGTTGCGGGGCTTAAGCCATACCTGGGAGCGGGTTTAGGATTGGCGTTTCTTAAAGCCAGCATAAGCGAGAGTTATGACATATCAGGATACGGTAGCTTCAGCGCAAGCGATAGCTTCTCCGACACCGTGATCGCCTATCAGTTAGGGCTCGGCGCAGACTATTTTTTCAACAAAAATATAGGCGCGGGATTAGGTTACGCTATGCGCGACTACGGCGAACTCAAAGGTTCGGGCGACTACTACATAGTTTCGGCTAAGATGAAATCAAGCGGGCTTTTCGCGAAGCTAACGTATAGGTTTTGATCGGAGCATAGCGTAACGCTCGCTTATCAAAACCGCGATTTAATCCGCGATCTTAGTCGCGGATTTTTCCGTTACCGCAAAGTTGAGGCGCTTTCCTTTGCGGAACGTAAATTCTTCATACGAGAGAGCCTTTAAGCCGCAATGGCGATCTTCACGAATTGCGGCTTTCTTTCGCGCCTTATAGTCCTCCGCATTGCTACGGAGGACTGAGCGTTTCACCGCAATTACGATCGCATAACTCAATCGCAATTTACCTCGAGTCCGTTATTCGAATTGTCTAGCTCGGCTTCGGTGAAAGGTCTTTTTTGCCGTTTGTTTTATGGCAAACGCCGCTTATTACCTTGCCTTGACGCCGTTTTTATACGCAATCTCTTGCTTTAACTTGCCGTCTTCGTCATAACCTTTGAAAATCCCGTCTATGACGTCGTTTTTGTATGGTATTTCACTTTTAAATTTGCCGCTCTCATAGAAATATGTCGCGACCCCTTCAATTTTGCCGTTTTTGTACGGCTTGACGTAATATAGCTCGCCGCTCTCGTAATAAGTTTTGGTAATCCCGTCCTTGACTCCGTTTTTGAATGGCGCTTCATTTAGAAGTTTGCCGCTCTTGTAGAAATATGTCGCGATCCCTTCGCGTTTCCCGTTTTTTAACGGCGCGATGTATGCCAGTTCGCCGCTCTCATAGTAGCCGCGCTCCTCTATCGCCTCGCCGTCAACGCAGAGCGTTCCGATCGTTGTGGATAGCGCAGTATCGTCCTCGTCTAATTTTTGCGCCTCCGCTTTGTCGGGTAGCAAATTACCATTCATATCCAAACACTTACCCTTATCAAAACGCGCCGTTTCACCCACGACATAAACTTTGTAATTCGTATCCGCGCTTTGGCAAATAGCCGCTAGCAAAATCGCAATCAAAACCCTTTTCATCTTGTCTCCGTTTTGTATTACCAAAGAATTACGTAAAATTTAGCGAAATTCGCTTAAAACTTTTTTGTCGCGCTTCGCGTTTTAGAGGTCAATACGCACACAATCGCGATCGTTGTGTAAATGCGAAGTCAAACGCCGCGAAAATGGGGGCTCAAAGATCGCGTTAACGTTCTAATTTATTTGACGACCTCGTTTTATAGCGCAATCTAAAAGCAAAAATCTAAACGTTTTTCGCCGCTTTCGCCGCCGTAAAATTATTCTTCGTCATCATCGGCATTGCCGATCGGTTCGCCCCGCTGAATACTCACCAAAACGCCCTCGATAAGTTTGTCCAGATCGCCATCCAAAATCGCGTTAACCGCGCTGAACGCTTGCTTGGAGCGGTTGTCTTTGACTTGCTGGTATGGGAAAAGTACATAACTGCGTATCTGATGCCCCCAGCCGATATCGCTTTTCACGCCGCTGTTCGCCTCGCTTTCGCGGCGGCGCAACTCTAGCTCATATAATTTTGAGCGCAGCATTTTGAACGCCGTTTCGCGGTTTTTGTGCTGACTGCGATCGTTTTGGCATTGCACGACAACGCCTGTGGGAATATGCGTGATCCTGATCGCGCTCTCCGTTTTATTCACGTGCTGCCCGCCCGCGCCGCTGCTACGGTAGGTGTCGATGCGCAGGTCTTTGTCTGCGATCTCAATCTCAATGCTGTCGTCAATTTCGGGCGAAACCTGCACCGAGACGAAACTCGTGTGTCGTCTGCCGTTAGAATCAAACGGTGAAACGCGCACCAAACGGTGCACGCCGTTTTCACTCTTAAGGTAGCCGTAAGCGTTTAACCCTTTAATTAGGATCGCCGCGTCTTTAATGCCCGCCTCCTCGCCGTCTTGGTAGTCTAAGATTTCCGCCTTAAAATTATGCCGCTCCGCCCAGCGCAAATACATACGATAGAGCATTGACGCCCAATCTTGGCTCTCCGTGCCGCCCGCGCCCGGCGTAATTGAGACGATCGCGTTGTTCGGGTCAGTCTCGCCGCTGAGCATTAACTCCACTTCTAACGCGTCAATTTTCTCTTCCAACGGCGGCAACTCCGCCGAAAGCGCCTCCAAAGTTTCGCCGTCTTGCTCGGCGTTCGCGATCTCAAACAAGCCGCTCGCATCCTCAACCGCCCTCGCCGCCTCCGCGTAACGATCCCGCGCGCGCTCTAATTTCGCCTTCTCTTTCTGGGTCTTCGCGGCTCTCGCGGGATCGCTCCAAAAGTTCTGATCGTTCTCTAATTTCGCGATCTCATTTAGGCGCGATTCTAGCTCCGCGGGCTTGATAATGCCGCGCGCGTTGGAGAGTTGCGCGTTTAATTTCTTTAATCTTTCGCCAAATTCATAAGCGTCAATCACTGAAAATCCTTGAAAATTTCGCGGGATCATAACAGATTTAAGCGAATTTATCCGATAATGACGAAAAGGATATTTAATGGACATTTACGAAGACAATTTCAGGAAAAATGTAGCCTCGTTCAACGCGATCGGGCAAAATCTCCTCGCCGAAAGGTTGCTCTCCGTCAAAGGCAATGAAAGATTTGAGGTCTTTATGGGCTCTGATCCGATTGACATTAACATATTAGATCATCAAACGGGCGCGACTATATATAATTTGCCTGTCGCGGACGCCCAAAAACGTTTGGAGGACTTTTCCAAAAAGAGTTTGTATCCTTTTATGGCGATCTTTGGTTTCGGCAACTCTATTTTAGTTAAAGCTTTGCTCAAAAATAACGCGCTAAACAGATTGCTCGTTTTTGAGCCTGAAATTGAAATACTTTATATCGCTTTGCATATTTGTAATTTTGCGATAGAAATTATCGCGCAAAAGCTAATAGTACTTTACACGCCAGATTTTAGCTTTAAAAGAGCTATGGATATTGCCAAATTAGAAAATATCCGCGTTTACTTGAAGTTATACGATCTGGAAATTACTACGCCGTTTTACGCTAGCTACAAAGACGAAATAAGCGCGGCAAACAACATTATGATAGACGCGATCCTGCAAGTTGTAACTTCGCACGGAAACGATCTTGAAGACGCCCTTATAGGGCTTGATAATTTTCTGATAAACACGCCTGATATGTTGGAAAATTATCCGTTTGAATTGTTAAAAAATCAAAAGTTAAACGATTTGGCGGTTTGCGTCGCCACAGGACCATCTTTAACAAAGCAATTGCCGCTGTTAAAAGAAATTCAAAATTTCGTTACGATTATTTCTGTCGACGCTTCTTTGCCGATCTTAGAAAAACACGGGATTGCCCCCGATATTGTTACGACTTTGGAGCGTATCGCGCTGACTTCTATGTTTTTTGAGAAAACGAGCGAAGAGTTTCAAAAAAAAGTCGGCTGTTTCGCGATAAGCGCGGTCTCGCACCACAAAACAATTGAGAACATCAAGGGCAAAAAGTCCGTGATTTTGCGCCCTTTCGGATATATGGGCGCCTTTTGCTTGCACGATTACGGCTATGCGGGAATCGGTATGAGCGCGGCTAATTTATCATACGAAATAGCTTTCGCGATGGGGTATGAAAACATAGCTTTGATCGGACAAGATTTATCTTACAGCGAAGATGAAAAATCAACACACGCCGAAGGGCATGTTTTCACACATCAAGACCCCTCCGTGGTTAAAAAAATGAAAGATGAAAAACGGATATATTTACCCGCTTGGGGAAGCGATGAAAAAAAAGTGAGAACAAACGCTATTTGGGTGTTGTTTCGCAACTTTTTTATACAGAATATCGCCGACGCGAACGCAAGGGGCAGAAAGACATATAACTGCACCGAAGGCGGTTGCGGCATAGACGGCGCGATCCATAAGCCTTTCGCCGAAGTAGTAAATACATTTGTCAAACGCGAAAAAACCAAAGAACCGATTAAGCTGGTTATGCCCGCTAAAAAGATCATAAAAAAGCACAAAAAACAAGTGATCAAGACATTAAAAGAGATGATCGAATACGGCGAAAAAGTAGTTGAAGAAGTCGATCCTATTCAGAAAAAAACAGTAGAGATCGCGGCGAAAGCCGAGAAATTAACGCGCGAAGAACAAATTGCCGCTTTGGACTTTAACGAAATTGAAAAATTGAACAAAAATATAGATGTTTTCAAAAAACATCTGCAAGAGGAAAAATTTATGTCGTATTTTTGGGACGCTTTGCAAGCTATGGTAATAAACCAAGAGCTTTCAATAGCGGAGATCGTAGTGCGTATTATCAAAACAGAGGAAGAGATGAAAATTCAAAATTTAGACTATATGTTTTCGCATAGATTGTGGCTATTCGCGGTGAAAGGCGCAATGGATTCGCAACTGCAAATTTTAAAACGTCATAGAGATCGGCTGGAGGCTGATTTTGACAAATGAAAACCAACTTTTTAGCGAATTTTCGCGTTTTTTAGACGCGAATTTCGCGGGGTTGGAGATAAAAAAACCGCTATTTTACAATTGGCGTTTCGCTTTACGATTTGATCTGCAAGATTTTACGAAAATGGAAGCCAAAAAACCAACGCAAAAGTATTTTGTGGAAGTTGTGGAGCGCGCGCGCGAGCTTTATACTGCGGCGTTTAAGCCGGAGGATAAAATATATGTGTTTTATAGAAAGTGGGATTTTGGGATAAATATATTAAGCGAAATTAACGAGTTAAAAAACGATGATTTTTATGAATTTACCGAGCGCGGAACATACGAAGGCGCGGAGTTTAGTTTTGAAACGACTTTAATCTGCGCGGAGGCTAAAAAATTAAATATGGACAAGGTCTTGATCGCGATTTCGAATTTAGACTACGATCGCGTTCCTAAAATAGACGGCGAAGTTTATATATTTAATATAAAAAACAAGTTAATTTTCAATATGTATGACGATCGCGGGCTGGATATGATCGCGAGTGAAAAATGGGCGTTAAGCCAAATCTACAAACACTATTATAAATATCTGCTTGATTACGATCTGAAAAAGATGAAAATCGCTTTCGCTTAAATTGCGCGCGATTATTTACCTTTTCTCGCTTTTTCCAGCAATTTATTCACATCGCCGCCGTAAGTAATTTGCGAAATATCCGTTTCATCGCTCAAAATACGCTCCGCGCCGCGATCAACGCCGATTTTTTCGCGTCCCGCCTCTAGCTCCTCTTCGGCGTAAGAGTAGTGCATTTGCGCCGAAATTACCCGATCTAATTGCTCTATCTCGCCCAGAATCCGCACCTCTTCGCTGATTTCAGGCGCCTCGATCGTGGCGATAATTTTGCCGCTTGGATCGGTAAAGTGGCGCTCCGCGCCGTTAATGGCGTCGATCGCCGCGCTTACGGATTCCAAATCTTCGGGTTTTACCAAAACTATTATGGACGAAATGTTCATATAAAACTCCTATTTTAACTTCCAAACTTTGATTGTGTCGCCGCCGAAAAATACATAAATTTCAGCGCCGTTTTGCGCAAATATAATTTTTTGCGCGGGTTCGTTTGAAACAACGCCTTTTAATTTGTGAGTTTCGCTCAAATTTTCACAATTAAAGATCGTCAAGTCTTCGGTAATTTGATTAAACGCCGCGCACAATTTGCCGTCTTCGCTCACAGCGACATTTCGTATTTCGCCGTCTTCTACTTTTTTCACCGATTTTTTATTGGTTTTTGTGTTTTGGCTCACTAACAATTTATCCGCCCCGCCGCTTAAGACAATATCTTTCCCCGCAGCGATCGTAATGACATTATTCGTGTGATTGTGATACTCGGCGATCTTCTTGCCGTCCGCAATGTTGGTGGCGTATATTACGCCGCTTTCGCCGCTGGTGAAAATTGTCTGGCGATCGGGCGCGAGCGCGATGTCGGTCATAAAAGTCCAATATGGCTGCGTAGTATAAACAACTTGTTTTTTCGCAATATCATATAGCGTTAAATCGTGCGAAATTGTCGCGAAAAATATCTGGTTTTCAGAGATAAAAAACGATTCTGATAAATTCAGTTTATCCTCGTTGGAAAACAGCTTTTGCAAATTTTTGCCGCGATATAAATATATCGCTTTCATAAACTCCAAATCATCAGCGGTAATTAACAACGAATTGTTCAAAACATCTACCGCCTCGATCTGCGCTTTTTCGCGCTCGTCTTTTAAGTCGGGAAGCGTAATTGTTTCGACCGCTTTCATACTCTTTTGATCGCGAACTTCTACTTTGCCGTTCATAAGCCCCGTATAAATTTTGCCGCCCGCGATTTCCGCGCTCACTATGTCGCCGCCCGTTTTGATCGTCTGAGACGGCTGCAACTCCGCCGAGATTAGCGATCCCGCGATCAAGAGAAAGCCGCATATCAATTTTTTCATCTTTCGCCTCCAAAAAATTTGCCAATATTCTATAACTTTAAGGATTTGACGACTGTGACATATGTCAAGATGACTTAATTTGATATGATCGCGCCAAATTTTTGCGGCATTGGGCGCGCGCGGTCTCTCACAAACACCGATAATTCCTTTTGCCGCGGCGGGATTTTTATTCCCGCGAGGAGTAATTAAATGTTCGACGAAATTGAGTTTGACAAAATCAAACGTTTGCCAAAGTATGTCTTCGCCGCGGTCGGCGAGTTAAAGATGCAACAGCGGCACGCAGGAGCGGACGTCATTGACCTATCAATGGGCAACCCCGACGGACCCACGCCGCCGCACATTATTGAGAAACTCATTGAGAGCGCGCGGAAGCCGAAAGTCTATGGCTACTCCGTTTCGCGCGGGATTTTCAAACTGCGCCTCGCCGCCGCCGATTGGTATCAGCGCAAATACGGCGTTTATTTAGACCCAGAAACCGAAGTCGTGGCGAGTATGGGCAGCAAAGAGGGCTACGCGCACCTCGTTCAGGCGATCACAAATCTAGGCGACACCGCGATCGTCCCCGATCCGTGCTACCCGATTCACTCGCAAGCGTTCATTTTGGCGGGCGGGAATGTGGTAAAGTTCCCGATCAAATTCGGCAGCGACTTCGCGCTGGACGAGGATACGTTC
This sequence comes from Helicobacteraceae bacterium, assembly GCA_031286325.1. Lineage (GTDB taxonomy): Bacteria > Campylobacterota > Campylobacteria > Campylobacterales > SZUA-545 > JAIRNH01. Next base: position 14,731 of record JAITUT010000021.1, on the reverse strand, counting down.
GTAGAAGATGTCAAGAAGTGCCTACGCGAAAACAGCCCGCGCCCCAAATATCTGATCGTGAATTTCCCGAACAATCCGACAACAACGACCGTTACGCCAGAGTTTTACAAGCGGATCGTAGCCCTCGCGAAAGAGGAGCGTTTCTACATTTTGAGCGACATCGCCTACGCGGAACTCAGTTTTGACGGCTACAAAACGCCCTCTATTATGAGCGTAGAGGGCGCGAAAGATGTCGCGATCGAGAGTTACACCCTCTCCAAATCCTACAATATGGCGGGGTGGCGCGTGGGCTTTATCGTGGGCAATCAGAAATTAGTCGGCGCGCTGGCGAAGATCAAAAGCTGGCTTGACTACGGAATGTTCACGCCGATTCAGGTCGCGGCGACTGTGGCGTTAAACGGCGATCAAAAGTGCGTGGAGGAGATCCGCCAAAATTACGAACGCCGCCGCGATGTGCTGATTAAAGCTTTTGCCAATGCTGGCTGGCAGATAGATTCGCCGAAAGCGACAATGTTCGTCTGGGCGCGAATTCCGGAGCAGTTTAGACATCTTGGGAGTTTGGAGTTCGCGAAACAACTGCTGATAAACGCGCAGGTCGCGGTAAGCCCTGGCGTGGGCTTTGGTCCCGCTGGCGACGAGTGGGTGAGGATCGCGATGATCGAGAATGAAAATAGAATCCGCCAAGCCGCGAAAAATATTAAAAAATACTTCCGCGAAAAGGGAATTGCCGTAAGCGCGGACGAGATGAAGTAAGCGCGATCCGATCGCTGGCGCGCATCCGTCGTTGTTGCGAAAACCGCTTATATTTTTGCTTTATATTGCGTTATAAAACGAAGTCGCCAAATAAATTCAAACGTTAACGCAATCTTTGAGCCGCCATTTTCGCGGCGTTTCAAAAGGTATTTGACAAAACGATCGCGCTTTAAGCGCGTTTCGCTAAATTTTACGTAATTCTTTGGTAATACAAAACGGAGACAAGATGAAAAGAGTTTTGATCGCGATTTTGCTGGCGGCTGTGTGCCAAAGCGCGGATACGGATTACAAAATTTATATTGTGGGTAAAACGGCGCGTTTTGATAAGGACAATGGCAAGTGCTTGGATATGGACGGTAATTTGCTCTCAGGCAAAGCGAAGTTGCAATGGGTCAACCAATACGACGCGGCGGACGAAGTGTTCTGTATTGACGGCGAGGCAAACGAGGGGCGCGGCTACTATGATAAACACGACAGGCTACAATACATCACATTATACAAAAACGGTAAACTCGAAGAGGAACGCCGCTACTACCATAAAAGCGGCGCGCTGCAATACATCACGTCATACAAAAACGGTAAAGTTGAAGGGGCGGTGAAGACTTTCTACGAGAACGGCAAACTTGAAGCGGAAATACCATACACAAACGGCGATAGAGACGGAATTGACAAATTTTATTATGAGAGCGGCAAGCTAAAGCAAGAAACCGCTTGGAAAAACGGCGTCATAGACGGAATTGGCAAAAGTTATTACGAGAACGGCAAGTTAAAGCAAGAGGATACGTGGAAAAACGGCGCAAGAGAGGGCGAAACGAAACTTTTCAGGAGAAACGGCGCAATCTCCGCCGTATTTACATACAAAAATGATAAGGCGATAAGCGGCGTTTGCCATAAAACAAACGGCAAAAAAAGACCTTTGACTAAAGCCGAGTTAGACAATTTGAATAACGGACTCGAGGTAAATTGCGATTAAGTTGTGCGATCCTACGATCGGCTGATGTTATATTGCGATCAGGCGCGAACACAGTTCGCCCAATTCCGCGAGGGGTGGCATTTTAGAGCTTCGAAACCCAAACGAAACCTATAAATCCCGCTCTGCTCGCGGCAGCGAGTAGCAAAGCGGACGAAAATCGCAACTTTTTGAGTATAGAGCGAAAAAAGTAACTGCGATTTTCGTGGGTTTCCAAAGGGCGATCGCCCTTTGGTCGCAAGCGAGAGCTTTGCTCCCGCGAGAAGAAAAACGAGCAAGGACTAAGCTTTGCTCGTCCGCGAAGTAAAACAAATCAGAGCTTTGCCCCCGCGAGAAGTAAAACGAGCAAGGACTAAGCTTTGCTCGTCCGCGAAGTTAAGCAAGGCGCGAAAGGCAAAAAACCAAAATCCCTAAAACTTAATGTTTATCCCCGCCGAGAGGTGATCGATCGATCCCTCCCCGCTAAACGGCGCTTTGAACGGTAAGCGGAAACCTTTGAGCTGCCAAAATTCGCGCCGCGCCTCAACCGTGATCTCCGCGTAACGCAAAGCCAAAGCCGCGCCGACTCCTAAATGCATATTAGAGCCGTGTCCTAACTCTTCGTCAAACTTACCCAAACCAAAACCCATTTTCACAAACGGCACAAGTTCGGCGGTCAAAAACAGATCGGTATTCCACCCAAGCGCAACGTTCGCGCCGCTATGCCAGCTGTGCCGCCTGCGGCTGGAAATCGCATCCTTTTCCGCCGCCGTCAAATTCGGCGATGCGGCGATGATCTTTTCAAGATTTTCGCGCTTAAAAAACCGCTCCTCGTAGAAAATTTCCCAGCGAATCTTCGCTAAAAAGTGCGAGCGCGTATTGTTGTTCCAGCCGATCCGTCCGCCCTTTAACGCGCCGTCGCTCTCAAATTCGTGTTTCGCCTCGCCTTTTTCAAGACTGCCGTCTATAATCCCGCCGTAATAACCCAAATAAAATGCGTCTTTGTAAGCCTGCGCCGCGCACAAAAGCGCGAAAAATAGTAAAAATTTCTTCAATTTGCATCCTCTTCAATAATGATCTCGCCGCTCTCGGCCACGATCGCGCGAAAAATCGCGCCCATTAGTCTATCAAAATCGCGTTCTCGGCACGCCTTAAAGTTCGGCGCGGAGTCGCATTGCCACAAGATCGCCTGAAAGATCGCTTCGCCCGCCCGCGCCTTTGGAATGCGCAGAAGCGCGAAATACGTCTGCATCGGCGAATATGCGATCGCGGCGCGGTAGCTGCTAGCTTCGGAGAGCGACTGCGCCATTTGCGCCGCCTCCTCGGTGAAAGCCTCAATTTCTCTTTGCGCGAAATCCTCGCCGTTGCCTTGCGCTGTGGCTTTGCCGATCGTAACATTTATCTCTAATGCGCTCTCGTTTAAATCGCCTATTCTGTTGGGCGATTTATCAAGAACGCCCAGAAAATCCGCCGCCGCCGTACGCGTAATTTTGCCCACGCGATCGGCTAGCGCCAATTTCGCGGCGGTTTCGGCGGTTTCCTGCTGAAACTTCACGCCGCCCGCGCTCGCCGCCGCGCTCGCCGCCGCGCCGAACTCCTCTTCGGTGTCGGGCAAAATGTGCCAATCGGGGCTTTTTGTCTCAATCGAAAGACCCTCTGGCGCTTTATCGGCGCAGGCTGCCAGCAAAGCCGCGCACAAAAGCGCGGCGAAAAATTTCAAAAGTTTCGCGAAATTCACGCGGAATAATAGCGCGTTTTGGGCAAATCGCCTTGCGCCTTAAAGCGGTTTAACCTTTAACCAGCCGCGCCATTTCACGCACGGCTTCTTCGAAACCTATCCAAATTGAGCGCGCGATTATGCTCTGCCCGATGTTTAACTCTTCAATTTCCGCGATCTGCAAAATCTCCGAAACATTCTGATAATTTAACCCGTGCCCCGCCGCGACTTTCAAGCCCTCTTCGGCGGCGAAAACGGCGGTTTTGCGGATTTTGGCGATTTCAGCCGCGATCTCGTTAGCCAAACTTTCGCGGCTGTAAGCGGCAAATTCCACAGGCATATAGGGCGCGTGGGAAATGTTCGTGCGCAACGCGGCGTAGAGATTCGCAAAACGCCCGGTATGGAGCTCAACCATATCTGCGCCGGCTCGCAACGCCAGATCGGCGGCGGCTTTGCGCGGCTCAATAAATAGCGAAACCGCGATCTCCTTTTCTTTCAAACGCTCTACCGCGCCCTTTACGCGCTGAAAGTGCGTCTCAACGTCCAATCCGCCTTCGGTAGTAACCTCTTCGCGCCGCTCAGGCACAAGCGTTGCGCGGTGCGGGCGCAACTCGCACACAATATCCAAAACCTCAAAGGCGCACTCCAAATTCACGGGTAACGGCGAGTATTTCACAACGCGCCGCGCGTCATAATCCGTAATATGGCGGCGATCTTCGCGCAAATGGATCGTGATCTGATCGGCGCTTGAAAGCGCCGCGATGTGCAAAGCGGGCAGAATGTCTGGATCGCCGACTTTGCGCGCCGCCTTCAAAACCGCGATATGATCTATATTTATCCCAAGCCGCATAGCAATTCCTTAAAAGTAGTTGCGAAAATATACCAAATGGTATAAATTCGTATGAAAAAAGCATTGATGATCGCGCTATGGGTCGTGTTATCTTTGGAACTTTTAGTCGTTTTCACGCCCAAAACAGAACTTTACTTTTTGGCGGAAGAAGCGCTTGAAAACAAACAAGTCTTTATAAACGGCGAGCAAACAAGCGACTTCGGCTGGTATTTTAGGGTTGCGGGCGGCGACATTTTTTACGGCGGCGTGAAAGTGGCGCGAAACGATACGGCGAGCTTGTTTATCACGCTTTTTTATAACCAATTTCAAATCAGCGATCTAATGATCGCGGAGGCTTACGGCGCAATGATCCCCGCGAGGGTAGATTTGTTGCGCGCGCGCCACACAATTTTATTTCCGCACCGAATTTTTTTAAGCGGCGAAGGCGAATTCGGCGAGCTTTCAGGGCACATTAACCTCTTTTCGCGCAAAATTTTTTTGACAATTTACCCGCCAGCGGGAACTTCAAGCAAAATTGGAAGTATTTTTGCTGGTATGGAGAAAACCGAAAAAGGATTTCTCTATGAAAGCGATTTTTGACCGACTTGATCCCGCGTGGCAAGCGCGGTTCGCCTCGTTCGGCTTTCTCTGCGCCTCGCTGATGTTTATGGCGAGCGCGGCTAGGCTCTTTTTACCGGACTCGTCTATTGAGCGTCCGACCTTTGAATCCTTTAACTTCGCCCGCCCATACCCGATAGATCGCGCGATGGCTTTGAACGCGCCGCCCGTTACAGGCGTCGGCGCGGGGGCGACATTAAGTTTGTCGGGGCTTAAACTCAAAGCCGTCTACGCCGAAAACGAGACGAGCGGCTTTATCGTGATTGAAGAGGGTCGCGACATTCACTTCGCGAATATCGGCGAGGATTTCAGAGGATACACGCTCGTAAGCGCGACGGGGCGCAAGGCTATTTTGGCGCGAGACGGCGTGAATTACGAGCTCAAAATGGACGACAAAGCCGCGCCTGAAGCTAGGATCGTGCCGCAAACGCAGAACGGTTTTGAAACGCGCCAAACCAAGACGATCGTTACCCGCGACGAACTCGCGAAATACCAAAAAGACGCGCGTTTAATTTGGGATAACATTGGAATCGCGCCCGTGAGCGAGAGCGGCAAATTCAAGGAATTTCGCGTAACTTTCGTAGCGAAAAATTCTGTTTTCGCCGAACTCGGCTTGCAAGCGGGCGATATTTTGCGATCGGCGAACGGCATTGATTTAGACGGTTACGCCTCCGCGTTAAGGCTCTATTCGGAGATCAACAAAATGGATAATTTCAGAATTACGATCGTGCGCAACAATCAAACAAAAGAGTTAGTATATGAGATTCGCTAGGTTTTTCACGCTTGTTTTAGCGTTGGCTTTCGCGTGCGTTTTCACGCCGCTTGCGGAACTCCGCGCGGAAGAAGACGCGATCATTATAGACGGCACGAATTTTGGAGATCAGCCGAAAAATTCAAATCCGCCGCGCAACCTCTTCGCGCCGCCGCCAAACGCCCCCAGCGTCAATCCCCCGCCGCCGAAACCTGTTGAGATCGCGCCGCCCGTCGCCCCCCAGAGCTCGCAAATAAACGCGAACGATCCTAACGCAAACGCGCCCGCGCAAAAAAATTCAAGCGGCAAGCAGCAAGTTGAGATTAACTTTTCGGATTTGCCAATTGAGGAATTTTTGCGTATGACCTCCAAAATTATGGGCAAAAATCTGCTTTTGAGCCAGCGGATCGCGGGAAATGTGGATTTCATTAACGGGCACGCGGTCTATAAAGAAGAAATTCTGCAGCTCGCGCAGAGCGTCCTCGCCGCGCGCGGAATGACGCTCGTTGAAGAGGGCAGCTACTATAAAATCGTGAGGCTCTCAGACGCGGCGCAGGAGAATATTCCCGTAGTAAGCGGCGTTGCGAGCGGATCGCTTATGGTTACGCAGACGATCAGGATTGAGGAAGAGAATGTAGATATTATCGTCCAGAAAATCCGCCATTTGCTCTCGCCGGCGGCGAAACTCGTAACAATGCGCGAGTCTAATTCGCTCGTGGTTTCGGACTATCCGCAGAATATCAACACAATGCGCCGCGTGATTGAGGAGCTCGTAGATAAACGCGCGTTAAGCGTGGATTTCATCGGGCTTAAACACATTAAAGCCGCCACGATCGTAACAAGCCTGCAGCAAATTATGAGGGGCGTTTTGAACCCGCGCGTGATAGACAACGAGGTTCAAATTTTGAAAGACGACGCCAGCAACGCGATCGTGGTAACGGGCAGACCGCACCACATCGCGATGATTCGCGGGATCGTAGATCGCCTAGATGTGGAAAACAATATGGCGCAGCCGAGCGCGGAGGTAATTTTCCTGCAAAACTCTGAAGCCGCCTCGCTCGTCAAAATCCTAAACGGGATCGTGGATAAAACCTTAGCGACAAACATCGCGCCGAGCGCCGCGATCACGCCCAGCGTTAAACCGACTTTAACCGCCGATGAAGAGATGAATGTCTTGATCGCGGTAGGAATGCCCGAAGAGATCGCGATAATTCGCGATTTAGTGCGATCTTTAGATGTGCCGCGCCAACAAGTTTTCGTGCAAGCGGCGATCGTGGAGGTGAGCGATAATTTAGCCGATCAAATCGGGATTACCTATGGAGTTGAAGGCGCTAGCGTGGGCGGCAACGGGATTTACACTTTGGGCGCCGCGCTCACGGGCAGCGTGCCGACTGGAATCTCAAGCGCGATTTTGGCGCAACTGCAAAAGACTGACGCGAACGGAAATATGCGCGTGGAGAGCGCGACCGCGCTGGCTGTCGGCGTCGGGCTAAATCTTTTGACGACCAAACAAGCCGCGCAGGTTTTGAGCGAGCCGTCCGTGTTGTGCGTGAATAACAAAGAATCCACGATCTATGTCGGCGAGACGCGCTCAATTTTGACGAGCGAATCCACGACGAGCGCAGGGATTCCTACCAAAAATTACACGCGCCAAGACATCGGTCTGACTTTGAAGGTCAAGCCGCGCCTTTCCACGAACGACAAAGTCGCCTTGACGATCGAGGCGCAACTTGAGGGGATCGTGGGACTTGACGGCAGCGCGCAGCCCACGACCACAAAGCGCAGAGTCAATACGAGCGCGATCGTCAATGACGGCGAACCCGTGATTTTAGGCGGACTCATTAAAAACGAGGAGATTCAAACCGAGACGCGCGTGCCGTACATTTCGGCGATCCCGCTTCTAGGCAATTTGTTTCGCAACACGCAAGACGGCGTGAATAAAACGAGCCTTGTGGTGATTGTAACGCCGTATATCGTGGAAAAGAGCGAGGATTTAGCGAGCCTGCGCGCCCGCCTCTCGCGCCTTGAAGCGATGCGCTTGCAATACGCCAAAGAGATTATTAAGCGCGCCGAAGAAGAGAGCGAAAGGTAGCCTTGCTAAATGCCGCCGATTAAAAAGTCCTATATTTTAGCGGCTCTGGCGGCGCTTCTCGCCGTGCTTTTTATCTGGCGGCTGCAGGCGGAGAGCGACCTTGCTAAAAGCGCGGCGGCGCGGAACGAGGCGAGCCGCGCGGCGGATAAAATTTCGCGCCTGCGCGCCTCTTGGGAGGGCAATCAGGCGGCGCGTTCGCGCGTGCAATCGCTCCTTAACGAGGATTCTTTCCGCGCCAAAGGCAATGCGCAAATCACCCAGCAAGGGCTTAAAGCCGAATACAAAGACTTAGACGCAAACCAAATTTCGCGCCTCTCTCGCGCCGTCTTTGAGCAGCCAATTCAGGTCAAAACTTTTTCAATTGAGCGCAAAAACGACGAGACCGCCGACCTCTCGCTAGAAATTGTGTGGTAGTTTTTATAACCTTTTTGCGCGATTGCGCGATCCGCTAAATTTTCGGGCGGCGGTTATTTTTACTATTGAGGCGGATCGCAAGGCTAGATCGACTATATAAGCTAAAATTTCACACAATTACGCGAGGAGCAGATATGAAATTTCGCACAAGAACCCAATTTGTAGCGGTGGAAGGTTTTGTTTGGATCGCGGCGTATTTGGCGATCGGGGCGTTGACGTTTGCGATCGGAATTGAGACGATCGCTATTGTCGCTTTTCTTTTCGCGGGAGTTTTCGCGTGGTTTTTCAGAAATCCCGAAAGAATTCCAGAAGAGTCCGATCCGTTTGTGTTTATCGCGCCGATTGACGGCAAAATAATCGGCGTGGAGAGTAAAGAAGACGGCGTAACTTTGCGCATTAAAAACCGCCTATTTGACGCGCATATTTTGCGCTCGCCCACGCAAGGTTTGGCGCGGGTTGAAGCGCGACAAGGGCTCATCGGCGACATTAAGCCCTCGCTAAAAATCCTGCGCCAAAGCGAGAAAATTTTCATAGGGCAAAGCGAGATCAGCCTCGCGCCGAGCAGCCAGCCTAGCCTAATCTATCCGCCGCGCGAGCCGTGTTATCTAAGCGAGAGGATCGGGATATTTTTCGGCGGCGTTTTGGAGACAAAGTTGCCCAAAAGCGCGGAGATGAAGATCGCGGTCGGCAACGTTGTAAGAGCCGGCGAAACCCTGCTCGCCGCCCGATTGAGCAACACAGCCGAATAATTTGCGCGGCTTTATATTAGACCTGCGCAAACACCGCGCGGAGGACTTGATCGTAACGATCCTAACGGACGAAAAAGTCCTCAAACTCTACCGCTTTTACGGCGTGCGCCACAGCCCAATCCAACTTGGCTACAAGGTGGATTTTGCGGTGGAGCACGATCCTTTCTTTATGCCGCGCCTAAGATCGGTATGGCACTTGGGCTACAAATGGCTCTTTGACTTAAAGCGCGCGCGCCTTTGGCAACGTTTTTGCCAAATTTTGCAAAAACACCTGCGCGACGCGGAGAAAATCGATGATTTTTACTTCGCAATTTTGGAAAAAGCCGCCGCCAAAATGGAGCGGCAAAACCCCGAAAGAGTTTTGATAGAAGCGATGATCGAGATTTTGGATCGCGAAGGTAGATTATTTGATATTAGCGGCGAATTTTCGTGTGAAATTTGCGAAGAAAAAATAGAGGACGATCGTTTTGTTTTATTAAGCAAATTTTCGCCCGCGCACGAAAATTGCGTAAGCAAACGAGGCTTCTTAAAGAGCGCGATCGCGCGGCTTTTTAACTCATACGAAACAATTCTTTTAAGCGACGTAGAAGTTGGTGAATTATTTGGAAATATGGAAAACGAAATATAAACCCTAGAAAATTTTGTAGAAACTGTTATTTTTGGAATAAAAGTTGCTGTAAAAAAACACCAAAATCCGCGCGGTTTTTTCGGATCGCGCGGCTTTGTGTCCATTAGGATTAGCGTTAACCGCCCATTTTGGATCGCCGCGCCGCGCAAACGCGCCTCGCAATGACGAAATTAGGGCGAAATGGGCGCTAAAGTCAAACAAACCTAATAATCCGCCGTTTTCGGCGGGCGAAAATCGCGATTTTTGAGCGCAAGCTAAGAAAATAAGCGCGATTTTCGGGAGTTTCCAAAGACGCAAGTCTTTGGTCGCAAGCGAAAACTTGTTTTCGCGAGAAGTTCAAAAAAAGGATCGGCAAATGATGCGTTCTTTGTTTAGCGGCGTAAGCGGGCTCGTTTCGCACCAAGTCGCTATGGATGTAGAGGGCAACAACATCGCGAACGTGAATACGCACGGCTTTAAGTATTCGCGCACCAATTTTCAAGACAGCCTCTTGCAAACGATGAAGCCCAGCACCTCTCCGCAAGGGCTTTTAGGCGGCAAAAACCCGCTCCAAATCGGTAGCGGCGTGAGCGTGGCGAATGTCCAGCGCATGCATTTACAGGGTCCGACCCAAGCGACCGATAAAAAAACCGATGTCGCCTTAAACGGCAACGGCTTTTTCATCGTAAGCGACAACGGCGGCAGAAACTACTACTACACCCGCGCGGGCAACTTCACAATGGACGCCAACGGCAACCTCACAAACCCCAACGGCTTGATCGTGCAGGGCTGGATCGCCGATTCGGACTTTAATGTGGATAGCTCAATGGGGATCAAAAATATCTGGGTCGATCCCGCTATGACGGTTCCCGCGAAACCTACTACGAGAGTTACCATAGCCGCGAACCTTAATTCCGGTATGACGATCGGCGTGAGCGAGCGCAGCCCGGCGACGGCTACCGTCAATCTCAACGACGACATCGGCGGACTCTACGCGTATGACGGGCGACCGATCGCGCTCAAAAAGAACATTGACTTCTTGACATTAGAGCTAACCCGCCGCTTTGATGTCGGCGGCGTGATGACAGAATCTACAAGCGTGCATACATTCACCTACGGCGAGGGTACGACCAAAAGCGACGGCTACTTCCTTACGATCCAAGATTTGCTTGACGAGATCAACGCCCGCATTAAAGACAGCACCGGCGTCTATGACAACAAAGTCCTCTTAACCGGAGACGGCAAGATCGCGGCGGCGCAACACATTACGGCGGTGCTTGACAGTATGAGCTCAAACGAAGTGCTAAACGATATTTTGGAGCCTATTAGCTACGGCGTATTCCAATCGCGCAGTTTCAAAAACAGCGTGAATGCTTATACCGGTGCGGATAATGTGGGCGAGATGTTTAACGATCAGGGCGAGGCGTTCGCCTTAGAGAGCGGTCAGGGAATCGCCGCGACCGTCAGCAATTTGGGCGAAACTCGCAAATTTCTCTACCGCGCGCCGAATCCAGACAACGAGAACGACTACCTTTATAACAACTTTCAAGACAACCTTGACGTTACCAAAGCCGGCAGCGATCAGGGCTTTCACTGGACGCTGGATCAAACTGGGGCGAAAGCAAGCCTGAACCAAAACGACACGATCACATTTACATTTAACGCGGGCGCGGCGGGGACGACGGTAACGAACCTTACTTTAACTTACGGCAAAACCGGCGCGGGATCGTTCCAGACGATAGACGATCTGTTAAATCAAGTCAATATCCACTTAATGAACGCGGGCAGCCTCTCGCGCCTTACTTGGGACAAAGACAACGGCATTATCTCAGACGGCTTCGGCGTGATCGGTACGGCAAATATCGCGGTCGGCGGCTTGACGGCGCCAGTAGCTGGCACGCCGCAGGCAAGGTTGCAGACGATTTTAGGCGCTTTGGGCGGCGCGGACGGCGTCTCCACGGCAAGCGGCGCGCTGAAAAAGAACGATGTCTATTACTTCACAAACACGCAAGAGTTGGCGAACCTCTTTCAAGACGCCTTTGACGACGCGGGCGATCCGTTAAACTTCGAAAAGGCGCACAACGCGACCGTGCATATTGACGAATACGGCTCAATCACCGTCGTGAATAACGGCGCGACCGATAACTTTGTCGTAGATGTAACGGGCTACAATGCGTTCCCGCGCGCCGGCGAGGAGCAGATCGGTATGAACGCGGGCAACAAACGTTTCACGCAAACTTTGTCGGGACTCTCGGCGACCGTCGCCAGCGGGCAAAGCAGCGTGAGCGGCAGAATGTACGCGGCGACTTTCCGCGCGGGCGTTGAAATGTATGATAGCAGCGGCGCGAAGCACCAGCTCATTATGACTTTCCGCAAAGTCAGCACGAGCCACAGCAACAACGAAGCTACCGTGTGGAAGTGGTTTGTCGACGCGCCGCACCCAACTACATTTGAGTATCCGACATTCGGCGAGATTCGCTTTAATCTCGACGGCTCGATTCAATCATTCACGCCGCCCGCGATCACAGTAAATCCCAATACTGGATCGCGCAGCGGGCAAGTAATTCGTATGGATTTCGGCAGCGGCGGCGCGTTTAACGGCTTGACAAGCTTTTCAGAGTCTAGCTCAATTAGAAACGGCACGGGCGCGGACGGCTGGGCGGGCGGCTTCTTGAAAGAAGTTTCGGTGGATCAGCGCGGAATGGTGCTGGGCACTTTCAGCAACGGGCATATGTTTGACCTCGCGCAGATCGCGGTGGCGACATTCGTGAATGACGAGGGCTTGGAGGCGCACGGCGGCAACCTCTACACCCAAGCGCCCAACAGCGGCGATGTTACCGTCGGAACCGCGGGCACGGCAAATCGCGGCGAGATCGCGCCAAGCAACCTTGAAATGAGCAATGTGGATTTGTCGAAAGCTCTGACAAACCTCATTATCATTCAGCGCGGCTATCAAGCGAGCTCCAAGACGATCACGACCTCCGATCAGCTGTTAAACACCTTATTGCAGCTCAAGCAATAATTTAACTTCTCAGGCTGGCTTTACGCCAGCCTTGCTCGCTTAACTTCGCGGATTAGCAAAGCTCGTTTTTGTAACCAAAAGTAAAGTTTTTGGAAACTTCCAAAACAGGGTTTCCTAAAAATCGTAAATTTTGGCGTAAAACATCGCCGTTGCTTTTTCCGCTCTCATTTACTACGTCTCGCTACGCGCTCAAAAAATTATGATTTTTACCCGCCGCGCTAAACCGCGTTTCGGAATAAAACTCTCGCTCGCAACGGACGCGATCCGTTCGTGATCGCGCCTTTTGTCGTCGCGGGCTCTTGCAGGATAACCGCGCAAACTTTCACCGCTTAGATCGCGATCTCGCGATCTTAAAACATAGGCAAATACTGAAGTATTTCTGAAATTTTCAGTTACATAATAAAATGAACACTAATTGATAAAGTCAAATTTAATTTCAAGTAATATAAAGAATAGCTTAAGAATATATCTGCTAACATACTGATGAAATTAAAATTCGCGGTTAATCATTAACTTGACTGCGAATAAAGACTTTAAAGCGTTTCAAAATTCAAGAAATCTCGCTGTTAGCGAGGGGGAGGGAATTTATGTTGACGGTAAAAAAATTAGTCGTTGGCGCGGTTAGCGCGGCGTTTGCTTTCACGCTCGCGATCCCAAGCGGCGCGCAAGCCGAATATGTAGCGGAAATTGGCGTTAGTAACTGGGTTACGCAATATAGAGACGTGCTTTACGGCGATTTCGCCGTGATCGGGCACGGAGCGTTGTGTATACCATACGACGGCACTCTCGCCAATCCGAAACGCGAAGGCGGCAGAACCGGCGGCGCTCGTTCGGAAAAAGACAACAGCATAACCGATTGTCAGGTCGGGCAAATGGTTACCCTTAGCGAGCACATGGGGCAGAAATTCGCTTATATTCCGGAATACTATAAGCACAGCGACGCGGTGAAAAATTACGATCTCGTTAATAGATCGGTTAAAGCGCACCCCAGCAAGTCTAGAACTGCGGCGAAACTAGACATTCCCAAAGACGCGGTAATCCGCCACGCTAAATTGTATTGGATCGGCTCTCTTGTCTATCGCGATAAATTCGGCAAAGACGGCGGCACTAACGACAGCGGCTCGGTGGGCGGCAGCGATTCCGCGTGCAAAAAAGTTTTTGACGGCAGTCCTACGGGCGGAATGACGGGCAGAGGCGCGTTGGAGCTAGCGAAAAACATTAAGTTAGAGATGAAAGACGCCGCGCCCACGCCATTATACGCCGAGCGCGTGTATATTACCGGTTACGATCAGAATTGCCACTATTTAGCGCAAAAAGATGTAACCCACCTCTTTGGCGGTAAAACGGGCGCGGAGATGAACGGCTACTATTTCGTAAGCGATCTCGTTACTAGAAGGAGCGGGGAGCAATACGGAGCGAGCGGAGGCTGGACGTTGGTTACGACTTGGGAGCGCAAACACGATCTAGCTCAGCCTCCCAGAGTGCTAACATATTGGGATATGCTAGACGGCGGCAAAAATGATATGGCTACTACGATAGACGGCTTTATTACGCCGCAGGGGGGCGATGTAAATACCACGATATTCGTTATGGCGGCGGACGGCGACGGCGACGCGGGCGATAGAGTGTGCTTGAACGCAAGCGGTCGTTGCGGCTCCGCCACAGACAAAGCCAAACCGCACAATGGCACAAGTTGGCAAAATAATGTCCCGGTGTCGCTTTACGCTTATGACGACGGGCAAACGCCTACTTGCAAACAGAGCCCTTACCATTGCCCTAACTTTCAGGGATTGGACGGCCCAAACAACGTTTTCGCCAACTCCGTAACCATAGGAGCTATCGGAAAGGGCAAACGTATGCCAGGGCAATTGCCGCACTACCCGATGACTAAAAGAGGCAGCGCGTATGTGCCATACAACAACACAAACGGCGATCTGAGCTGGAGTTTGGACGATCCGCAGGCAAACTATAATTTAGGCTTTGATCTGCACGTTTTTCATCTTTCGAATTACATAGGGCACGGCAAAAAGACGGCGACTGTTAGAATCACTCCGGGCGGAGACCACATTGAGACGGGCGTTTTAGGTTTCTCCACAATGATCTTCGCGCCCGACTTTAGGCACGGGTTTGAGAAAAACTCCACGATTGAGTATTCAGAGACGGCTCCTAGCTGCGACGCGGACAAGTCGGTAGAGGACGCGAATGTTTCTTACACCGTCCGCTTCAAAAA
>JAITUT010000076.1 GCA_031286325.1 Helicobacteraceae bacterium | reverse complement strand
TTATCGTTCAACGGCATGTAAAATCCATCTTTTACTTTGGAAAGACCATACGGCGCTTCATCATCATTTGGAATGGTAATGGAAATAGAAATTTCAAATTCTTTATCTGACGGGTAACGCCTTGCTCGTTTGAAAACACCAACTCCATTAGTATATCGAGCATTTACTAATATTAAAAGATTCCATTCATCTAAATCTTGAATATTAATTTGAGCAATAAGTGCTTTTACATAATCGTTCAACCCTTGCGCAATAGAAGTTATATCAACATCTTCATCAAGATTAGGGATTTCTGTCGGCAGTAAAACTCTAACTTTTTCATCCATAATAATTATCTATCTTTATTTTCAAACTTTCTTTTTCTTCGGTTTTCATTGCGGGTTTATTTTATTTTATGATTATTCTTAGTTACTAAGCCTAACGGGGGCGTATTGGGACTATACCGCCATTATTATACAATTTTTCTAAATAATTATACGCTTCATTTGGAAAGTAATATTTGCTGAACGTTTTATTAAATACAGTATATCTGTTATCTTCTGTTTGCATCCCATAATTAAGGTTTTCTTTTATATTTTTCTGCAAAAGACTGCCATATAATTGGGCATTAGCGCTACGGTTAGGATACCAAGCAAAAGATGTATTAGTTATTTTAATTTCATTTGTAAACCAAAAATTAGTCATATAAATAAAATCGTTTTTATCATCCACAAGCGGACGATGATGTAACGGTTTTATGTTTAAATCAAAGTCTTCTTTTGAACCAATATTTATAAAGATGTCTTTATCATAAAAATCTTCTGCGCTAATCCTGTTTCCCAAAATGATACCTTCTTTCTCATAATTCTTATCATTGAAGAATATAAGACCATTACGTTGTATAAAGTCATTTACAAAACCAATGACATATTTTCTTGATGCTACTATATTAATTTCCATTACCATCTGTGTTTATTTTCAAACTTTCTTTTTCTTCGTTTTTCATATTGGCGATCTTCAATAATACATCGACTTTTTTACGCGCTCGGCTGTTTCCAAATCCACTAATCGCGAGACGATCGCAAACGAAAACTCCGCCGCCGTGCCCGGTCCTTGCGAAGTAATTATATTGCCGCTCTCCACAACACGCTCGTTTTTGTAATTCGCCTCAATGCCGCCCTCATACCCCGCGTAGCAAGTGAAGTCGCCCTTGATCACGCCCGCCTGCGCCAGCGCGATCGGAGAGGCGCAAATCGCCGCGACTAATTTCTGATCTTTATTCATTTTCACAATGAAATCCTGCGTAATTTGATCGCCCGACAAAGTCATCGCGTTTTCGTGCCCGCCCGCCAAAACCAGCGCGTCATAGTCGTTCGTAGAGGCGTCTTCCATAGTGATCTCCGCGCCGATCGCGATGCCGTGCGCGCCCAAAACCTCGTATCTGCCCACTCCCGCGATCTCCGTCTGCACCCCCGCGCGGCGCAAAATATCAATGATCGTAACCGCCTCAATCTCCTCAAAGCCGTTCGCCAGCGGAATCAAAACTTTTTTCATTTATCGCCCCTTTTCTCCGACGTCATTCCGCCCGTGAGAGCAAGGCGCATTGCCGCCTCCGCGCCGATCGTTAAAATTTCAAGGTTTTCGCGCTCCACATATACCGTATAACCGCCTATCATATAACCAAGCGGCATATAAACGGCGACCAAATCTTTTTCACCCGTACCCAAAGTCTCGCCCGCGCGCTCGTCTGTGATAAAGCCGATCAGACGCTTATCGCCCATCTTAACGAGCGCCGCCGCGCCCGCGTGCTTTTTAGTCATAGACATAAAGCCCACGAGATCGCGCAGGGCGATATAGACTGTTTTAATAAGCGGGATTTTTTCGAGGGTTCTGTCCCAAAATCTGACGATCGTGCGAATTAAATAAGCGTTCACGAGCCAGCCAACGCCCAAAAGGACGCAAACCCCCACGATGATTCCGAGCCCGGGAAAATACTGCACGGTGGGATTGACCCACTCAAGCGCGGCGCGAAAGACCTTTTCCAGCGATGAAACCACCCAATAAAAAATCCAGATCGTAAGGACGATCGGAAAGATCGTGATAAGCCCTTGAAGCGCGAGCATTACAAGCCGCGTCGGGAGCGGCGATTCTCTCTCTTTTTCTTCCACTTTTAATCCTTGTTAATTTTTGCTTGTCATTTTATCTTTTGCGCGCTGGCTGATTGTAAATTATTTTTTTCAATGTAATTTGTAATTATGGCGGCGTATTCGCGCGGAATTTCGGGGGCAAAAAGCGCGGGGTTTAGCGCGGCGAGTTTCACGGCGAGTTTATGCAGCCACTCGCGATCGGCTTTGATCGCGCCGATTTTCAAGCGGGTTTTGCCGTTTTCAAAGGAGAGCGAGAGATCGCCCAGCGCGATTGTTATCGGCGCGCTCTCGCCCAAAAGCATTAAGGCGATTTTCAGCGCGTTTTTGCCGCCGCCGGCGGGGACGATCTCCACGGTTAAAACCTCGCCGAACGGCGCAATCGCGTCTTTAAGATAGCCTAAAAGCAAATTTTCCACGCGAAAATATAGCAAAATATATAATCCGCGCTTATAATTCTCGCCGCTTGCGGCGGGCGAAAATCGCGAGGCGGAGCTTCTTGCCGCAAACGGCGGTTTTGTCGGCGCGAGGAGTCAAAATGAACGAATTCGATTTTATAAATCAAATTACAAAATCATTAAAAAAACAGGGCGGCGCGATCTATCGCGGAGTCGGCGACGATTCGGCGGCTTTGAAGATCGCGGCGTTAAAGGGCAAATTTCTACTTGTGAGCAATGACGATCTCTACGAAAATCGCCATTTTCTAGCGAATTTTCCGCCGCGCGGCGTTGGTTACAAGCTAATCGCCGCGAACGCGAGCGATATTTTTGCCTCGGGCGGCGAGCCGAAATTCGCGAATTTGTCCGCCGCTATATCGCCCGCGATCAATGAGGGTTGGGCGGCGGAGCTTTTCTTAGGCGCGCTAGAGGCTTGCGCGGAATTTGGAATTGAAATCATCGGCGGCAACACGGCGCGAGCTGAAACCTCGCACTTTGGCGCGGCGATTTTGGGGGCGGCGAATCGCTTCGTCTCGCGCGGCGGCGCGAAGATCGGCG
The DNA here is from genome assembly GCA_031286325.1 of Helicobacteraceae bacterium. Lineage (GTDB taxonomy): Bacteria > Campylobacterota > Campylobacteria > Campylobacterales > SZUA-545 > JAIRNH01. The sequence continues at coordinate 2,908 of JAITUT010000076.1, read as the reverse complement.
ACGATCTGTGGCTGACCGCGCCGCTCGGCAAAAGCGCGATCGGCTTAAAGGCATTGCTCTCTGGCGATCTTACGAGCGAAATCGCGCTAAGCCATTTGTACCCGAAGCTGCCGATCAAGTTGTCGCCTTTGATCGCGCGTTTCGCAAGCGCGGCGATTGATATTAGCGATGGGTTTTTGGGCGACGCCGGGCATTTGATCGCCGCTAGCGGCGTGGGTTTTGAAGCGCGCGATCCCGCCTTGATCGTAGCAAACGGCGCGGATTTAGAGATCGCGTTAAATAGCGGCGAGGAGTATCAAATTCTTTTCACCGCGCCTGTGAAATACCGCGCGAAATTTGAAGCCGCGGGTGCGATTAAGATCGGCGCGGCGACGCTGGAAAAATCCCTCGCGATCGGCGGCAAAATTTATGAAACTAAAGGTTTTACTCATTTTTGAGATAATACGCGAACTTTTATAATCCGCCCTGATCGCGGCAACGAAGCGATAAGAATACGCGCGGCGGGAAACGACGCTTGCGAGCGCGAAACGGTTTGCGAAAGGAATCCCCAAAATCGCGGATTTTTGGGGCGAAAAGGCGCGGAGGCTTGCGGCGTTAGCGCAAAGAAGTAAGCGAACCGCTAACCAAAGCTCTTTTGTCGCGGCGCGGGCTTTGCCCTTGCGAAAAGTAAAGGAATCTATGTTTAATTTCAACAAATTATCAGACCTTACTTTAGCCCCCGCCCACTACGAAGGCGGCGAAGGCGATGAAAAGATCGATTCGGCGCTCGCGCTGAAATACTACGTCTTATTCGCGGAGGTCGCTGGCGCCGTCGCCGTGTGCCTCGGCGAGCCGTATTTGGCGGATTCGTTAGGATTTTTATCTAAATATCGCCTTGATTTGCCTATTTATTTGCTAGATCGCGAGAGTTTCGACCACCTTTACAACAGATTTTTAGAACAGCGCACCGATCGCGAGTTAAGCGAAATCGGCGGCAGCGGCGACGATAAAATGAGCGAAGTCGCGGAGGAAGAAGAGGGCTTTTCGCTTGCGGAATTTCTGCGCAACAAAGCCGATCTTTTAAGCAGCGAAGAAGCCGCGCCGATCATTCGTTTCGTCAACGCGCTCTTTTATCAAGCGATTAAAAAGGGCGCGAGCGACATTCACATTGAGGCGCACGAACACAAGGGCGAGGTGCGCTTTCGCATAGACGGCGCGCTTGTGAAATATGTGGATTTGGACGCGCGGATTATTAACCTCGTCATCAGCCGCATTAAAGTTATCTCAAATCTGGACATTTCCGAAAAGCGCGTGGCGCAGGACGGGCGAACGCAAGTGAGGATTGCCAGACGCCAGCTAGACATTCGCGTCTCTGTGTTGCCGACATATTACGGCGAACGGGTGGTGATGAGGATTTTAATGGAGAGCGCGGAGATTCCGCACCTAAAAGAACTGGGTTTCGATCGCCAATTAATTGAGGGTTTGGCTTCGCTTCTTACGCACTCGCACGGCATTATATTGGTTACGGGTCCAACCGGTAGCGGCAAATCCACGACTTTGCATAGTTTCTTGCAAAAGGTAGCCACGCCGCAAAAAAATATCATCACCGTTGAGGACCCTGTGGAATATAAAGCCGACAACATCAATCAAGTGCAGGCGAACTCTAAAGTGGGCTTGACCTTCGCGGCGGGTTTGCGATCTATTTTGCGCCAAGACCCCGATGTGATTATGATCGGAGAAATTCGCGACAACGAGACGGCGCAGATCGCGATCCAAGCCGCGCTGACGGGCCATCTCGTATTTTCCACGTTGCACACAAATACATCTACGGGCGCGATCACGCGGCTTGTGGATATGGGCGTGGAGCGATTTTTGGTGAGCTCGTCGCTCTTAGGCGTGTTGGCGCAGCGGCTGGTGCGCAAACTCTGCGAGCGGTGCAAAGAAGAGGACGAGCTAGCTGAAAGTTACGAGACCGAATTCGGCTTGAAGCGCGGCGTGAAAATTTACAAGGCGAAAGGCTGCGCCGAGTGCAGCGGCACGGGTTATAAAGGGCGCGTGGCGATCGGCGAATTGTTTATACCAGACGATGAGATGATCGCGCTCTTTAAGGAGACGATTGAGGAACATTCAATCCGCGATCTGGCGATGAAAAAGGGAATGCGCACTTTGCAAAAACAACTCGTCTCGCTCGTGGCGAACGGCGTTACGAGTATGGACGAGGCGATTAGGATAGGGATTAAAGAGAAATGAAGCGTATAAGAAAACAAAGAATTTCGCAAAGTTTTTGAGCAAATTGAATCCCGATAATATGTAGGGGCGAACTGTGTTCGCCCGATCCACCCGCGATCGCCCAAAACCCACAACATCACAGATAATTAAACAATACAATATGTAGGGGCGAACTGCGTTCGCCCAATTCCACAACGGACGCAAATTGCCAAACAATGCCAAACGGCAATTTGCGAGTTTCCAAATAGATAACGGGCGAACAATAGATAACTAGCTGACGTTATATTGCGATCGGGCGAACACGGTTCGCCCCTACGGTTCGCCCAATTCCGTAGTGGGCGAAAGCGGACATTAAACAATAATATGTAGGGGCGAACTGCGTTCGCCCGTCTCTATGATCGCCGTTACGTCGCTTGAAATTCCTGTTATTTTTACGATCGGCGATCAGGAAGTTGCCGCGAAAGTTGTAACGCCGCTAACGCCTCGCTGATTCTTTCGCGAATTTAAGCGTTTGTTTTTCTAATAAACGCGAAGATCGGCAATTAACACAATGGAAATTATGGTATAATAAACATTTAAATTTTAATGTTAGGTTTTAGTATGTTAAGCACAGCACAGCACAGCACAGCACAGCACAGCACAGCACGGCACGGCACGGCACGGCACGGCACGGCACGGCACGGCACGGCACGGCAGTTAG
>JAITUT010000084.1 GCA_031286325.1 Helicobacteraceae bacterium | reverse complement strand
AAGCAACGCTCTTTTTTGCCTTTCGTCTGGGTATTTTTTAATTATGTAGTTCTCTACGTCGTCTCGTACGCCGTTATTGTTGACATCGGGACCTGCTAGATCGTCAGAGCGATCTAGCTTGGGCAACTCGCCGCTCTCGCGCATTTCGGTTAGTTTTTGAAGCGGAGTTTTACCGTCCACAGGAGGATTACCGCTTCCTCCATTAGAGGGTAAAGACGAATCAGAATCGCCACTATCGCTACTGCCGCCGCCTCCGCTACAACTTGCAAAAGAGAACAAGATCGCAAGCGCGATCGTAAATCGAGTCGCCATACGCAAGAAACTTAAATTTGACATTGATCGCGCCTTTTTAATGATGAAGTAAGCGGATTATAACCTAAAAACTCACTTTGTAGCTCTGACTTCAAAAATAAAGATCGCCGCCAAAGCAAATAATCGCGAATTGTTATAATCGCGGCAAAATAAGAGGTTTATAGTGAGCGAATACAGAATATTGCGCACTTTCGGGCGTTATTTGCGCGATCGTTTTGGCGAAAATGTAGCGAAAATCTCGCTCTCCGCGCCGAACTTCACCTGCCCGAACATTGACGGCGCATTAGCGCGCGGCGGTTGCGCCTATTGCTCCAATGAAACTTTCAGCCCGCACCTCGCCGCCGCTTTCGGCGATCAAAAAGAGGCGATCTTGCGCCAATATCGCGAGAGCGAAACGGCGTTCAAAAGGCGCGGCTATAAAAACGGCAAAAACCGCGTTAAAACCGCTCAGAAAAGCGCGAAAAAATTCATCGCCTACTTCCAATCCTACTCCAACACCTACGCCGAAGTTTCGCGCGTGGCGGCGCTTCACGAGGCGGTTCTCGCTAAAAAAAACTGCGTGGGTATCAGCATTGGCACGCGCGCCGACTGCATAGACGCCGCTATGCTGGACTACCTCCGCGATCTAAATCGCCGCACGCATCTGTGGCTTGAAATCGGCGTTCAATCCGCGCACGATCAGACTTTGCGCGCGATCAACCGTCAAGAGACTTTCGGCGCGGTCGCCGAAAAGATCGCGGCTTTGCGATCGCGCGGAGTACTCGTCTGCGCCCATTTAATCTTTGGGTTGCCGAACGAGACGCGCGAGATGATTTTGGAGAGCGTGCGGCGCGTGGCGGCGCTTGGCGTGAATGCCGTGAAAATCCACCCGCTCCACATCAACAAGGGCACGGCTTTGGCGCGCCAAAACCCGCCCGCGCTCACCCCCGCCGAATACGCCGATCTCTTGATCGCCGCGATCAGGATTCTGCCGCCCGAAATGATCTATCAGCGAATTAGCGCGGGCATTGATAACAGTACTTTGATCGCGCCCGATTGGTGTCGCGTTAAAAACAGCCAAATGGCGTATTTGCGGCGCGCGCTTTTGGCGCAAAAAATCATCTATTAAACATACGCAAAATATGCAAAATCGCGCGGTAAATAATTTTTTACATAAGACGCGCGCTATACAATTATTATGAGTGAAAGATTTATATCTTTACGCGCCGCTAAACTTTGAATTTTGAAAGCTGCGCCCCAAGCGTGATCGCCGAATTGCGCGATCTGTTGCTCACAAGCATAATGCGCCCTACCGCGTGCGTGTTCTCCGCCAAAAGTTCGTTCATATTCTCCAAAAGTTCGGCGAGATCGGCGATCGCGTTCTCGGTCTCTTTCGCCTCAGTTGCGGATTTTTGCGCGATAGCCGCCGCCGATCGCACGCTGCCTCCAACGCCGTTCAATAGTTTTTCAACTTTCACGGCGAGGGCGTCCATATCCGCCGCCGATTTCATATTCTCCGCCATTTGTCCGCCGAGATCGCCAATCGTCTGCGTGATCGCCTCAATGTTCGCGCGCGTTTCAGCGAGGCTCTTTTGCGTTCTTTCCGCCAACTTGCGCACCTCGTCGGCGACGACCGCGAAACCGCGCCCGTGCTCGCCCGCTCGCGCCGCCTCAATCGCCGCGTTCAGAGCGAGCAAATTCGTCTGATCCGCGATGTCTCCGATCACGCCTAACACGCTGTTAATCTGCCCCGCGTCTTGCGAAAGGCGCGTCATTCTATCGCTAATGTCCGTAACCTCCGCCGTCATAGACGCAACCGCCACTTGCAAACGTTTCATATCATTTTCCGCCGCGGTCGCCTCGTCGCTGGTGTTGAGCAAAGTGCCGGCGTCCGTCAAAAGCGCGTCCTGTAAGATATTAAGCGTTTTTTTGGACGCTTCGGTTTTCTCCTGCGCGATATTCGCCAACTCTTGTTCTTTCTGCGCGCGCTCGCCAATCACAGAAGCGTTTTGGTTGAGTTGCTCCGCGATCTGGGCGGTCTCTTCGGAATTTTTCTTCGCCTCCGCGATAGAGTTTTGGGTGTCCGTTAAAAAGGCGTTAATTGATCTTGCGGAGGCGGCGATCTCGTCCGCGCCGTCCTCTATTAAACGTTGAGTGAGATCGCCGCCGAATGAGTTGATCGCCATTAGCGATTTGAGCGATTTGCGCACGCTTGCGGCGATCGCGTAAGCCGTGATCAGCAAAAGCGCGACGCTAAGCAGCCCGCAGATCATCATATACAGCCGCATTCTCGCGAGAATGTCGTATTGCTCCTTTACAAAAATATCGCCCACATCCACCATTCGGTAGTAGGCGACATCGGTCTTTTTCACGATCTCTTCGCCGCTCTCACGGCGATCAAACGAGGCTTTTAACTCGTTAAGCGCGGCGGAGAGTTGCGGATCGTCATAAATAAAACGCGGCAAGCTTTTGAAAACTTTGTCAAACTCCGCGCGCGCCTCGTCGCCGCCTCCCTCTAGCGCGATCGCGGCGTCAAACAGATCGGACAAAAGCTCGCGCGGCTCAATCGCTTGCGTGCGGATTTCCGCAATTGAGCGTTCGCCGCGAAATGTGCCGTAAACGCCGAAAAATGTCATTGCCAGAAGTTCTATTCCGACCAGCAAAATTAGTATGAAAACCCTCTGAAAAACCGAAAATTTGGAGAGCATTAACCTGCCTTTAAGCTTTTAATTCTAAGCGAAAAAAATTTTGAGATTGTATCTAAAATTATGAAAGCGCAAAATGCCGCGAGACGGACTGAAAACAACGTCTTACGCATACCTAATTTATCTCTAAGTATCTTGATTTCCGCCAACAAATTAAAGCGCGAAACCAAATCCGCGATCCGCGCAAAATTAAAACCCGGCTTCTTTTAAGATCGTTTGATCGGTCGCGGGGTTAAAAAAGCGAAAGTTCGCGCCGCTTTGGATCGCGCCCTCAAGCAGATCGCCGCTCTCGCGGGTTTGCAAATCAAGTTCGGCGACCTCCCAGCCGTCCGATGTTTCGGCGAGCCGCTCCAAACGTTCCGACTTTTCGCGGTTTGTGTAGAAAAAGCACCACGACTCCTGCCCCAGCCGCCCCACGCGCCCGCGAAGCTGGTGAAGCGTCGCCAGCCCAAGCCGCTCCGCGCCCACGATCACGATCGTAGAGAGGCGCGGCAGGCTGATACCGACCTCCACGACGGTCGTGGCGAGCAGAATCGCGCCGCGCTTGCGAAACGCCAGCAACGCCGCCTCTTTATCGCGATCCTGCCCGTGCGTAACCACTACGCCCTCAAAACGGCTTTGCCAGTACGGCGCGGCTTCTTCAAGGCTTTGATACTCCGACTTCTCGCTCGCTTTGATGAGCGGGTAGATGATGAGAATTTGGTTGCCGCGCGAAATTTCGGCGCGAATGTGGGCGAGCAAGGGCTTAAAATCGGCGCGGCGAACGACTTTGGTCTCCGTTCTTCGCGTAAATGGCATAGTGCGGATCGCGGAAATCGCGATCATTTTGCTCTGAATCATCGCCAAAGTGCGCGGAATCGGCGTGGCGGAAAATTGGAAAAAGTGCGGGCGCGGAGAATCTTTGGCGATCTTGATCGCGCTTTGCTCGGAGTTTTCTTGCAAGTTTTCCGCGCTTTCGCCGCTTGCGATCGCGGCGTTTTCAGGATTTTCGCCGCTTTCGCCGCTCTCATTCGGCAACAATTCAGGCGGATCGTAAGCCGTGAGTTTGGAGAGAAGCTGTCGCTGCGCCGCGCCGAATCTGTGCTGTTCGTCTATCATCACGCACGCCGCGCGCGGAAGTTTGCGGTATAAAAGGGCGTGGGTGCCTATCAAAAAGTCCGCGTCCGCGATCTCGCTGTCGCTTGCGTTGCTTGTCTGCATTACAAGCGTAATTGCGAGGCGGTTTTGTAGGAATTTTCGCGCTTCGTTCGCGAGCTGCTCGGCGAGAATTGAGGTCGGCGCCATTAAAATTGACTTTTCTTTACCCGCCATCGCCGCGATCGCGATCATCACGAGCGTTTTGCCGCAACCGACATCGCCTACGATCATTCGGCGCGATTGCGTGGGTTTAGCGAGATCGGCTCTGGCGGCGGCGATCGCGGAAAGTTGATCTTTTGTTAATTTAATTTCTGGCGGCAAATTCGCAATAAAATCATCTTCGTTCGCGTTGATTGATATTAACGCTTTTTTTACGGTATTTCTGCTTTCAAGCGATCGTAAAAAATTGAAAATTTCCGCGAATTTTAATGCGTGAATTATCTCATTTGACTGCAGATCGGGAATCTTATTTTTTGGAAAATGAATTATATGCAAAATTTCGGCGATCTTTGGCGGCAGATTCTCTTGCAAGAGATCGTCTAATTTCAAATTTTGCGTGATATTTTTACCCTTATAAATAGGCGTGATCCCGCCAAAGTTTTTTACTACGATCGGTTGGATAATTTGCAAGCCGTTTTGCGCGGTAGAAATTTTACCGTAAAGTATTAAACTTTTGCCGATTATAAACTGTGCTTTTTGCCAATTTTTGATATTAAAATATACGGCGTCTATCGCAACTTCCCACATTGGGCAAAACAATTTTACCACGAAATGTTTTGGGTGGTTTTGCGTGGCTTTTACATCTACTTTTATCGCGGCGAATTCATCTAAAATAATATCTCTTTTTTCGCGCGTATCACGATACTTTTGCGGGATATTTAACGCGATTTTAATAGCGTTCATTTTTACTCTAAACCATAAATTTGTCCGCGTATTGGCGCAGAGTTAATATCGTGGGCTTTCATATTGTTGGGTTTATAAAGTATTTTATTTCGCTTCAACCACAAAATAAGTGAGATTTGTGATCTCTTTTCTGGATTTAATAAAATCGTTTAATTCGCTAAGAGTCAAACTCTCAATTTTTTTGAGTTGCGCGGAGTGCCAGCCCTGCGGTTTACCGTAATAGTAATCGTTAAAGGAACGCGACAATCTTTGATTCATTGTTTCATTACGCAGAGGCTCGCTTCCTAATAAAAATAACTTGGCGTTATTTAACTCATCTTCCGTAGCTCCTTTTTGCACAAAATTATCTATTACTTCCACAACTACTTTTTTTGCTTCGTCTAAACTTTCAAGTTTTGTTTGTAAATGACCTTTGAAAACGCTGTGTGTGATACCTAAATATATGTTGCCGTATGCGGAATACGCTAAACCGCGCTTAACGCGAATCTCCTCCATAATACGCGATCCAAAACCGCCGCCGCCTAAAATATAACTCGCTACCGTTGCTTTATAAGTTTCATCGTCTCCCGCTTTCATAAACATAGGTGATCCAAAATATAAATACGCCTGTTTCGTCTCTTTTTTCACGCGCTTTTGAGTAGGCGATTTTCGCGCCTCAATCCTCGCTAACTCCAGCTTTTTCCCACGCGGTAAGACACGCAATAATTTTTCAGTGTATTTCTTAGAAACTTCCACATCAATATCGCCGCCGAAAAGCACGACTACTCTTTCGCGCGCAAGCGAAGTTTTAATGAAATTTTCTACCTCTTTAAGCGAAATTTTTTCCACGCTTTTAATATCGCCTAAAGTCGGTTTCTCAAGCGGCGTTTTTTCGAACAATAACGCTTGTAAACCAACGCTGGCTTGGTAGTCAAAATCATTTTCTTTACGCATTAACTCGCCGATCGTTTGGGTTTTAACTTTTTTCAACGCGCCGCTGCTCAAATTCGGATTTTTAATTAAATCAACGGCAAGATTAAATCCATCGTTGAATTGTTCGCTTAAAGAACTTAAATCCAAATAGAAAATTTCGCGCGTGGAATCCGCTGAAAGATGAACGGCTTTTTCTTCTAATAATCTCGCGAATTTCACAGCGCCTAGCTTTTTAGTCCCTTCGCCTAAAATCGCGGCGGTAATTTGCGCTAAACCAGGGCTGTGTTGATCGTTTATCGATCCGCTTGCCAAAAATAAAATTCGCATAGAAATTATCGGCAATTTGCGATCGCTCTCCACAATCAAAGCTGCGCCGTCTACATTCACAATTTCCGCACCCATAACCAACCCTTTTATTAAAATTAAAAAAACCAAAAAAAGACGCATTAAAAACCCTTCAACCGCTCGTATTTTGTGTTTCTTTGCATAGGAATTTCGCCCGAGCTTTTAATCAAATAAATCATCTCGTCCGTCGCCATAGAATTAGAGCAACCTGTCGCCGCCACGACATTCTCTTCCATCATCGTGCTGCCTAAGTCGTTCGCGCCGAATTTTAGCGACAATTGCCCAATATAACGTCCCTGCGTAACCCAGCTCGCCTGAATATTTTTAATGTTGTCCAGATAAAGCCTAGAAAGCGCCAAGAGGCGCAGATAACGATTCGCGCTCTGGTGCGTGAGATCGGGGCGCAACTTCGCAAGCGGCGTATTATCCGGCTGATAACTCCAAATAATAAACGCCGTGAAACCGCCGCTCTCCGCCTGCTGGCGGCGCAATAAATCAAAGTGCATTGCGATCTCCTCGTTTGTCTCGCCGAGCCCAAAGACCATAGTCGCGCTCGTCGTCATTCCAAGCGAGTGCGCCTCGCCGTGAATACGCAGCCAATCCGCGGCGCTCACTTTATTCGGGCTCACAATAGCGCGAACGCGATCGCTCAAAATCTCCGCGCCCGCGCCCGGCATTGATCTCATTCCGCGATCTAGCAAACGCGACAAAACTTCGCGCGTGGAAATTTGGCTAATTTGCGCGATATACGCGATCTCAACCGCCGAAAATCCGTGAATGTCAATCGCGGGAAACTTCTCGTGAATATGCGCCACCAAATTCTCGTAATAATCTATCGCTAAATTCGGGTGTACGCCGCCTTGAAATAAAATTTGCGTGCCGCCGATCGCGATCAACTCTTCAATTTTGCGGTCAATCGCCTCATAAGGCAAAATGTAGGCGCGCGGCGAATTAACGCTCGCGTGAAAGGCGCAAAATTTGCAGCCGATATGGCAGATATTCGTGTAATTTATATTGCGATCTATTACGAAAGTCGTTACGCGATCGGGGTGCAATTCGCGCTTGCGCAGGAGCGCCATTTTGCCCAGCTCCAAAAAAGGCGCGCGCGCTAAAAGTTCTACCGCTTCTTCTTTAGTCATTTTATAAGGATAACAAAAAGCCGCTGAAAATTTTTTGCTACGATCAGAGTAAAAAGCGCGGGGGGCGGACTTTGATACCTATTTACGACTCGGTAAATCACCTTGACAAGCGGGCGTGCGAAAAATTTATGATGAGCGAAGAGTTGCTAATGGAGCACGCGGCTATGGCTATGGCGCGCGAGATCGCGTCGCGCTTCAAAGGCGGCAAAGTTTTGATCGTCTGCGGCGCGGGAAATAACGGCGCGGACGGACTCGCTTTGGCAAGGCTTCTCGTGATAAAAAAAGGCTTTGACGTGCGTATTTTCGTGCCATTCGGCACTGGCAGCTGGCTCTCCGAAAAGCAGCTTGAACGCGCGCGCGCCCTCTCAATCACCGAAGTGAACGCGGTGGAAAAATGCGATATTTTGGTAGACGCGCTGCTCGGCAGCGGCTTAAAGGGCGACTTAGAAGATAAAGCGCGCGATGTGATCGCCGCAATGGACGCGGCGCGCGCCTACAAGATCGCGTGCGATATTCCAAGCGGCGTGAATAAGGACGGCGCTTTTGAGGCGTGCCCCAAAATGGATTTAACAATCACAATGGGCGCGCCGAAAATCGCGCTCTTTAACGATCGCGTGAAAGATCGCGCTGGTCGCGTCTCGATCGCCGATCTAGGGATTCCGCGCGAAGCTTACGCGGGCGAAACCGATTCGTTTTTGCTGGAAATGAGCGATCTGAAATTACCGTTGCGCAAAGTGCAAGACAGCCACAAAGGCAGTTACGGACACCTCGCGGTCGCGCTCGGCGACAAACCGGGGGCGGCGATTTTGTCCGCGCTTGCGGCATTACGTTTCGGCGCGGGGCTTACCACGATCGTTACGCGCGAAAAGCGTCTGAATTTGCCGCTTGATCTCTTGCAATCGCCCAAACCCGTCGAGGGCACGAACGCGATTGCGATCGGAATGGGGCTCGGAGATACGTTTTTAGACGAAGAACTGCTAGAAATGATCGGCGAGAAAGCGTGCGTGATAGACGCGGACGCGCTTTCGCGGGCTTTTGTGCCGCAACTCTTGAAAGCGGATCGCAATGTGGTTTTGACGCCGCACCCCAAAGAATTCGCCGCCCTTTTGTCGCATTGCTCTCTTGGCGAATACACGATCGCTAATGTGCAGGAAAACCGATTACAGCTGAGTTTGAAGTTTAGCCTCGCTTTCCCGAACGCGACTTTGGTTTTGAAGGGCGCGAATGTGATTATCGCGCGGTCGGGGCTGCGCTTTATTAACACGCTCGGATCGCCCGTGCTGGCAAAGGGCGGCAGCGGCGATGTACTCGCGGGAATGATCGGCTCTCTGCTCGCGCAAGGTTACACATCGCTTGACGCGGCAATCCACGCGAACCTCGCCCACACATTGGCGGCGCGACGTTACAACGGCGCGGATTATTCAATGCTGCCCACCGATCTGATAAATTCGCTGGGCGCACTCGCCGATCAAGCCGCAAATTCAGGCGAGTGTTTCCTCGCGATCACGGAGTAAAAAGCTGAAAATCGGCAAAAAACTTTTGACGATCGCGGCGTTGGCGACGTTAGCGTTTCTCGCGCCGCGCCTCTTGCCGAAAGAATCTCTTAGAGATTCGCTTTTGTTTTCCACAGCCTATTACGATCGCGCGGGCAATTTAATGCGGCTTACCCTTTCGGCGGACGATAAATTTCGCCTTTGGACGCCGATTGAAAACTTCGCCCCCGAGCTCGTGGAAACTACGCTTTTGCGCGAGGATCGCTACTTTTTTTACCACCCTGGATTTAACGTTTTTAGCCTCTTTCGCGGCGCGTGGGTTACTTTTACGGGCGGTAGTCGGCAAGGCGGCAGCACGATCACAATGCAGCTAGCGCGTCTTCGCTACAAACTCCACACGCGCGCGATCACGGGTAAATTGCGCCAGATCGCGGCGGCGGTTTATTTAGAAGCGCGTTACTCAAAGCGCGAAATTTTGGAGGGGTATCTAAACTACGCGCCATACGGGCGCAACATTGAGGGCGCGGGCGCGGCGGCGCTGATATATTTCGGCAAGGAGTCCGCGAAACTTACCCTTTTGGAGGCGGCGACTCTCGCCGTTTTGCCGCAATCGCCTACTTTGCGCGTGGATAAAAACGCCGTGATTTTGGGCGAAAATCTCGCCGCCGCGCGAAACGATCTCTTAAACGAATACGCGAAAAATCACGAAATTTCCGATACCGAAAAAGCGATCTTCGCCCACGATTTCAAAATCCGCCGCATTGAAGAATTGCCCTTCTCCACGCCGCATTTAACCAATATGATAGCCGCCGAAAATTATCGCGCCGCGAAAAATCCTATGCGCGTGGATACCGCGATTGATCCGCGTTTACAGGAGCTTTTGGAGCGACAGATTAAATTGCACATTGAAAAAAGCGCGATCTACGGCGTCAAAAACGGCGCGGCGATCCTCGTAGATACGCGCGATATGAGCCTTGTCGCGGCGGTAGGATCGGCGAATTTTTTTGAGGCGGCGATTGAGGGTCAAGTCAATGGCTTTACCGCGAAACGATCGCCCGGCAGCGCATTGAAGCCTTTTATTTACGCCCTCGCGGTAGAACAAGGTTTAATCCACCCTGAAACCGTGCTAAAAGATTTGCCCAGCGCGTTTGGCAGCTATGAGCCCGAAAATTTTGACGGCGGTTTTACGGGTCCGATCAGCGCGAGAAAGGCGTTGGTCGCGAGCCGAAATGTACCCGCCGTATATCTGGCGAACGCGCTAAAAGATCGCTCGTTTTACGCGTTTTTGCGGCAGGCGGGCGTGGCGAAAATGGCTAGCGAATCGCACTACGGCTTGGCTTTAGCGCTCGGCGGCTTTGAGGTTACAATGCTCGAAACCGCCAAACTCTACGCCGCGCTCGCAAACGGCGGGATTCTGCGTGAAATCCGTTACGAAAAATCACAGCCGATCGCGGAGGGCAAAGAGATTTTATCGCGCGAGGCGGCGTTTATCGCGCTAGAAATGCTCGCCTCCGCGCCGCATACCGATCGTATCGCGGCGGAATCCTCCGCTTTGCCGATCTATTGGAAAACGGGAACTTCGCGCGGCTCGCGGGACGCGTGGTGCGCGGGGCTCGCTGGGCACTACGCGCTGGTTGTGTGGCTCGGCAATTTTGACAACTCTCCAAACCCCGCGCTAATAGGCGTGGAGCAAGCCGCGCCTTTATTTTTCACAATCGCGCGTTCCCTCGCGGCGGGCGAAAAGTTAGCCGACCCAAACCGCGCCGCGCCAAATGGCGTAAAAGAGGTGGAGGTCTGTTTAACGAGCGGCGATCTCGCTACCGCGTGGTGCAAACGGCGCGCGAAAAGTTGGTTTATTCCGGGCGTTTCGCCGATCAAAGTAGATAACGTCTATCGCCCCGTGCGGGTTGATAAAAAGACGAGAAAACCGCTCTGCGAAGCGGCTGGTTTTGATCCGAAAAATGCCGAGATTGAGGTTTTTGAGTTTTATTCCAGCGACATTTTGGCGCTTTTCCGCCGCGCGGGGCTACCCAAACGCGAGCCGCCCGATCTCTCGCGGTGCGACTTAGCCATTGCGACCTTTGGCGCCGCGCCAGAAATCACATCGCCTCTCAAAAACGCGAGATACGCTTTTAGGCGATCGCGCCCTGACGAGCGGCGGATTATTTTGAGCGCGACTTTAGACTCCTCTTCGCAGGCGATCTATTGGTTTGCGGGCGGCGAATATCTGGGTCGCGCGGCGCGCGGCGAAGTAATAGCGTGGCGGCCTCGCGCGGCGGGCGCTTATAATCTAACGGCGATTGACGATCACAACCGCGCCGCCTCGCGCAATATAACGATCGGGATCGTGGATTAAAAACGCGAAAATTGAGAGTTGATTCCCGCGCAAAAGGAAAATTATGTTGTTTGAGGTTACTTCTTTATCAAACGCTACGCGCAAATTTTACAGCATTATTAACTATCTTAATACCATTAAATTTCCGAACGAGGAGGAACAAATCTGCGCGCTCAATCTCTAAAATTCTTTGAAAAATTTGGGTTTTCGCCTTTACCCCTTGACAAGCTTAAGATTTGCTTTGTTAGAATTACTCAAATTGCGCGTTTGGGGGTTCATAGTGTCCGCGTCCTTTGTCCAAACTGCCCGCCGGGGGCTTTCATATAGAGAGCGCGATCGCGCGCGCCGCCTGATCCTCGCAACGGGCGGTAAACAACGCGGGCGTGTTCTATATAGCCACAGCGAGGCTCAAGCCATAATGAAAGCCTTTCTGGTTAGTCAAGATATGGTTTTTAACTATTTCTTCACTGTGATCGCGTATCTAGCGATCATAATGTCCGGTTTTTTCGCCGCGCTTTCATTGTTAAGGTGATAGAATGAAAAAGCTTTTGGTTTTGTTTTTTTTATGTTGCGGGTTTAATTTTGCGTATTCTTGTACTCCTCCTAAGCTTTTTTTATCTGATTCTCGTTCTCTTTATTCTCGTGTTCCATCTTCTGCTGATCCTTTTGTTTTTTCTTGTAGTCCGGATGACGATCCTAATGTTATTTTTACATTTACTTATTATCCTCTTTATCTTTTTCAATCGCAGGGGACTGGCGTTCCTTATAGCGATGTTCGTATTAGTGAATTTGCACGTTTTTCGGTTGACTATTGTGTTGAAAAAAATGATGTTTTAGCGGGTACTCGTTCTATTGTTTATTCAGCTTCAGCAACACCTCTTCCTATTTATATGTGTAATGATTTTGTTTTTTCTGGTAGTCTTGAGTATCTTTCTTCTCTTGTGTTTGATTCGTGTTCTTTTTTTGAGAATGTTGGTTCTGATTTTTATTTTTCTAGTTTTGATTATACTTTTTCTAATCTTTGCGGCAGTTCAACTATTTGTGAATCCGACGGAAAATATTTCAATGCCAAAACCAAAAAATGCGAGCAGAAAGTTACGCAGATTTTGCATATAAACGGGATACATACTAATCCGACGGACGCGGAAAGAAATAGAAAGCATTTGGAGCAGAGTTATATTGACGCCGTATATCGCGAGCATAGTCGTAAAAATGAAGCCTTTATCTTCGATCTAGCCTATAATTACCACGAAGGCTTTTTTGATGATCTGGGCGAAGTGGCGGCGCAAAAGTCAATGGAATACAATCAAGATACATCTTCGACTTATTTTGAAACGGTTGCGACATTTCTATCTTATGGAACTTTAAACCCTCTTATCGGTTTGTATACTTCGATCTTTTTGCTTGAATTAGAACAAGAGTTTCAAAGAGTTCTTTCAAGGAATACGCTTAAATTTGAGCAACAAAATCTTGTAGAGATGCACAAGATAGTTAAACAAAGTTTAGACGATCACTATCGCGTGATTTTAGCGCCGCACAGCCAAGGCAATTTATACGCTACGCAAATTATGTCTTACTATCGCGAAAATCCATCTGTGGCTATGGTTGGATTAGCTTCGGTTGCTGGAAATTTATACGGAAAAAGCGTTTATTGGACGGCTGATGACGATGCGGTTGTTTCGGGCGTTAGATTTTTTTCAAATAATGTTTTGCCCTCTAATTTAGATAACGATCCGGGAGGCTTTTTAGCTGAATACGGTAAAACAAACGATAAAAAAATAAGAGACGCGCTTAATCATAATTTCATACGATCGTATGTGAATGATACCTTGCCAAGTTTCAAGCGCATTGAAAATAGTATTTTAAGCTACATTGATACGCTTAAATTTCCAAACGAGGGGGAACAAAAATGAAAAAGTTTTATTTAACGATCTTCGCGATCGCGGTTTTAGTTGGTTTAACTGGTTGTTTCGGCGGCAATTCAGGCGGATCGTCAAAGAACGATCCGAAGTTTAATCTGCCGAACGATCCCGGCGCGGCGGGCAAAGCGACATTAGAGGGTATAGACAGCAATGGCAACGGGGTGCGGGACGATATAGAGATCAAAATCCACGAATACGCTCCTAAACCCGATCAAGAAGAGTTGCGATCGGCGTTAATGCAATACGCGAAAGGTTTGCAAGGCGTTCTTGCGGCGGGGGCGTCCGAAAATCAAGAAAAGGCAATGCAAGCCTACTTAGAATCCAGCAGGGCGATCGCTTGCCAAATGATGAAAAGCGATTCGGAAACGGAAGCGAGCGATCTTCTGCGCTGGACGGCGAATACTAAAGAGCGATCGGACGCGTATCAAAAATATAGCAAAATGTTAAACGGTAAACTATTAAGCGGAGACAAAAGCAAAATTCCGTGCGATTACGATCAGGATCGCGAAGCAAAAATGCAAGCCGAATACGCGAAATCTATTAAAAAAATGAATGTTAATTTACCGCCCGATCCCGGTGAAGAAGGCAAGCAAACTCTAGCTGGAATTGACTCTAACAATAACGGCGTTCGCGACGATGTTGAGATCGCGATCTACAACTACGCGCCGAGAGACGATCAAGAGAGATATAGAGCGGCGCTCACGCAACAGGCAAAGGCATGGGAGGCGAGAATGCTTGAGGGCAAAACTGACGATTTGGAAAAAATTAAAAGTCTTGAATATGAGGTAGAGCGTTCTATCAAGTGCTTAAAAATATCATCTCCAAACGAGATAGTTGTAGAAGAAATTAGGTTTATAGGCAATAATGTTGTGAACACGCGCAAACGCGATCGGAACGCGCTTGACTTTGAGGATTCCGCTAGCAAAGCGGAAATATACAGCGCAACATTAGACAAAAAAGATCGATTAAATCCTTGCGACTATGATCGGGAAAATAGACAATGCGAGGGTTTTTTCTGTTTTTGGTCGCATTGACGGTTACCCTTGCGGGTTGTTTTGGCGGCAATTTTGGCGGATCGTCAAAGAGCGATCCGAAGTTTAACGCGCCGATCGATTAGGCTGAAGACGACGTAGTTTCAATTCATCAAAACAATCGTTTGAGGGTAGGAGACTCTATTATTGGTTTTAGCGGATATACGGAGCGTGTTTATTAAATGAAGAAATTTTGAATAATAATATCGGGAAATTAGCAGAAGAAAAAAGAGTTGATGTATTGTTTATATCTGAACAAAAAAATAGCAAATTTATATGGATTAGAATATACCGATCCGCCTAATAAAAAGATGAAATACTCACTTCTTTTTATCGTTGATTCCGATAAAAGAATAAGAAAAATACTCAAAAATGTTAAAACGAAAAATATAGTAAATTTATTGAATGAGTAAAGATTGGTAATAACTCAAAAATGTTCGCGCGATCTAGATCGTTTTTCGGATCGCAATAGCGCGAGAAATCTTTTAGTTCAAATCGCTCTTTTCATTGTTTTTTGAAATATTCTTTGAAATTCGGCGTTGCGAAGCGCAAAGCCTCTTTATTCTCCTCCGCGATTTTAGCGCAAAGGCTGAGATCGTCAAAGCCGCTGTGGTTTTCAAATAAATAAGTCTCGTAAAGTTTGCCCGTTTTGCGCGGGTTTTTCAGCGAATATCGCGCCGCGAATGCCGCCAAATCCGCAGGCGCTTGGTTGAAACTCACGGAAATTTCGCCATACGAAACCTTTTCGCGCGAGGAATCACCGTATTGATAGTAGCGATATTCGCGCTCGCCGCCCGCCGATTGCGTTTTCACGCCGCCCGGCGCGATCGTATAGGGCGTTTCCCTGCCCTCGCCCTCTAAAATTTTGATCCCGTTGGCGCTCGCGCAATTCGCCGCGAAAAACGCTAAAGTCGCCGCTAAAAGTAAATTTTTCATTAACTTCTCCCTTTGATTGTCAATTTCCAGCTATCAATAGTAGTTGGACAACTGAAACTGCCCGACGGGATCGTAAGAGTCCAACTGCCGTTCGCCGCCTCGTCCAAAAATCTCGGCGTGCCGAAATTAAAGCCGTTCGCCAAAATACTTGATACGGAGGAATCTGGAGCGAAATCCCTCTTCACAAATTGCGCCGTAGTGTTCTTAGGCGATGTCAAAGTGAGATCAAAACTGCAAGTAGTCTTAATTTTCGCCGCGATCTCCACAAACTCAATTTTGTTAATACCAGAGTCGCTCACGTTAATCGCGCCGCCGCCTGTTTGCGTGTAAGTCGGCGTTGTAACAAGTTGCGAAAAGTTAGAAAAGCCCTCCGCCATTTTCACCGCCTCAAAAGCGTCAACCGCGCCGAATCCGTAGTTGTGATTTATATGAAACCCCGCGCCATTTGTTTTCCAATCGGAATCCGCGCTATTATTTTGCCGCGCCGTTTTTGCCAAAATGTAACGAACTTCGCGGAAAGTCAAATTAGGATTCGCCTCCAACATCAACGCGACTACCCCCGCGGCCATTGGCGTAGCCGCGCTCGTGCCGTTCATCTGCTCCGTATAGCCGCCGCCGTAAGCTAGTTTATGGCGCATAAATCCCGCTAAACAACCTGTGGGAAAAGTAGTGACAATATCGCCGCTCCCTTGCGCCCCAGTAGCGTACGCGCTCACAAGGAGACTCGCGCCGGGGTTAGAGTAATCGGCGTACCCGCCGTTAATTTTTAACGCCGCTATCGGCAAAGATTCGTAGATATTGCGCCGTTCGTTATAGTCTGATCGCGATTTCTCCGTCTGGCGTTCGTTACCTGCGGCGAATATGTGGATCGCCTTATTGTACGCCGCGCTCTCTTTAATTGCATCGCGATCGTTTTGCCTTATTTGGCTGAACGCCTCGCCGCCCCAAGAGTTTGAGAATACTAACCCATCCTTGTAAGAAGATAAGCGGTATACAACGTCAAAGTACCAGAAAGATAGGTTATTGCACTTCGCGTCCTTTGGATCGGCGACATTGATCGCTACGATTGTCGCGTTCGGCGCGACGCCGATTACGCCTTGATCGTTGCCGCCCTTCGCCGCCGCGATCCCCGCGACCATTGTGCCGTGCGTGCAGGCGATATTCACGGGCGAGGGATCGTGCTTGCCTGTTATGGAGTTGCCGCTTAGATTTAGATTTAAGTTTGGCGAGAGATCGGGGTGGCTTGCTTGTACGCCGTCGTCTGTGATCACGATCGTTACACCCGCGCCCGTGTATGCTTTGGCAAGCGGAGCTACGCCCTTGAATACTTTTTCTACATTTATGTCGTTGCCTGTGGAAAATCGGAAATTTTTGAGGTGCCATTGGTAGGCGGATAATGGATCGCGCGCGCTGATTCTTTGGCTCGCAAAGTCGTCCGCAGAGTATTTGGGGTCCGATCGCTCTACGCACGGCGCGGCGTTTTGCGCGTCTTTTTCACCGCCGCCTCCCCCGCCGCCGCCGCACGAGGCGAAGAGCGCGGCTAAAACAACGGGCAAAATTGCGTAAATTGCCGATCTCATCGCGCCGATCCTTGAAGTTCACAAATAGTAGCCAAAACGCGCTAAAAGCAAGCTTCGGAATAGTTTTTGCTAAAATTTCTTTATGAAATTCGCGTATATTTTGATTTTTTTATCGCTCTTTTCGGCGGGTTGCGATTTGTATGAAATAAATTACAAAGACCCGAATGAAGAAACGATCGTAGATGGCGAAAATAATTGCAACGCATTAAGCGTGTATTCAAATGTGTGCGCAGAGCCGTTTTCGCGCGTGAAACTTACGCTGATTAACAGCGGTAGTTTTAGTATGGGCGCGAATAATTCAGATAGTTACGCGGAAGCTGATGAAAAACCTAATTTTAATGTTGTAATTTCACGCCCGTTTTATATCGGTATTTACGAGGTGAAAAATAGCGAATGGAACGCTATAATGAAACACGGCGTTAAAGGCGAAACTCCCGTGGCGAATATTACTTGGAACGATATAGATAAATTCACGCAAAAGTTAAACGCCAGCGCGGGAACAATTACGATCGCGGGAGTTGTTTATGAATACGCTTTACCTAGCGAAGCCGAATGGGAATTTGCCGCTAGAGGCGGCGCGATAAATAACGCGTTTTTTTGGGGCAATGAAAACGTGAGCGCGAATTACGCTTGGTATAGTAAAAATTCGCGCGGTAAAACCCATAATATAGGCGAAAAGTTAGCGAATAATTTTGCTTTATTTGATGTTGGAGGAAATGTCGCGGAGTGGGTTTGGGATTGTTATGAGGATTATCCGAAAGACCGTTATGATCCGATCGCGACGGATCGCGCCTCTTGCGATCGCGTAATTCGCGGCGGAGGATACGACGACGATATTAAATCTTTGCGCGTTTCCTCACGTAAAAAGTTAAATCAAAGCCAAAGCCGAAGTTCGCTAGGGTTTCGTTTGGCTTTAGTCCCTAAAAGATGATATTATGAAATTTACCGCGAATTATCGCTTTAACGCGCCCGTATCAAAAAGTTTCCCAAAGCGATTTTAGCAAAGCGAAAAATGTAATTGAAATAAATCATTTGGGCGCGATCTCTATTTTAGAGATCATCTCCGCAATTTTTATATATTTTTTTAACAAACCTATATTACAAAAGAAACAAAAAATTTTTCGCTAAACGCGCGAATTTTCATAATTATTTCGCGCCATTTTTGATCTCTTCGGCGGCGTATTTCATCAAACCGCCCGCGTCCGCGATCGCTTGCATAAATTCAGGAATCGGCTCGTATCGGTAACGTTGGTTTTTAGTTTTATTCACAATTTCGCCCGATTTTGAGTCAATTTCAATATCATCGCCGTTTTCAATGCGCCCCGCCTCTTTGGTTTCGTAGATTAAAAGCCCTGTGTTAAAGGCGTTGCGGTAAAAAATCCGCGCGAAAGATTTGCCGACTACGCCCTTGATTCCAAAGGCTTTGATCGCCGCCGGAGCGTGCTCGCGGCTTGATCCGCAACCAAAATTTTCACCCGCTACGATGAAGTCGCCAGCGGTAGCTTTTTTTACGAAATCCGCATCGGCGTCCTCCATAATGTGCTTTGAAAGCTCGCTCAAATCCGATGTGTTCAGATAGCGAGCCGCGATGATTAAATCCGTATCAATGTTATCGCCGAAACGCCACGCGCGAGCCATTTTGCGCCCTTTTTGCAAAATTTTGGCTAGATTTTAGCGAAAACTAGATTTTGATCCAGCGAAAAATTCCCGCGCAAGCGACATCAATCGCCGTTAAATCAGTTGCTTTCTAGATCGCGTTGGTCGAAGGCGATCGTTTTCGCCCTCAAAAAACGGGTATCATACCCGCATTAAATTTCAGGAGTTTTTATGGGCAAATCGCTTTTGATAATCGGCGCGGGCGGACACGCGCGATCAGTGCTGGAAAGCGCGACGTTTTCTTATGAAAAAATTAGTTTTTTCGCAAGCGATCCGAAAAGCAAAATTGACGGTTACGAAGTTTTTTCGGGCGAATTGCCGCAAAATTTTGACGAATTTATAGTCGCGATCGGAGATAACAAAACCCGCCTCAAACTCACTCGCGAATATATCGCGAAGGGGTTGCGAGCGGCAATTATTATTCACCCGTCCGCGATCGTAAGCGATCGGGCAAAGATCGGCTTGGGAAGCGTTGTGCTGGCGGGGGCGATAATTAACGCTTTTGCCGAGATCGGCGCGGCTTGTATCATAAATACGGGCGCGATCGTAGAGCACGACTGCCGTATTGGAGACGGCGCGCATTTATCGCCCGGAGCAGCGCTGGGCGGAACCGCGATCGTGGGCGAAGCGAGTTGGATTTGCATCGGCGCGAATGTGGCGAACAACATTACGATCGGCTGGGGCGCGATTGTAGCCGCGGGCGCCGCGGTAGTGCGCGATGTGCCGAGCGATGTTTTAGCAGCGGGCGTACCAGCAACGGTGAAAAAAGAATTAAAGTAGCAAAATATTTATTTAGATATAATCCGCGCCCTAAACGGTAAACCAAATGGTGAAACGGAGATACAAATGCCTAAAATGAAGACCAAACGCGCGGCGGCGAAGCGATTTTCGCCGACCAAAAACGGGATCAAGCGCGGGAGCGCCTTTCGCAGCCACATTTTGACGAAAAAGAGCCGCAAAACTAAACGCGGTTTGAAGTCGCCGAAATATGTACACAGCGCGAATATGGCGACCGTGAAAGCGATGTTGGGAATGTAAGTTGCGCCGCGATCGCTTTAAGCGAAGCCGCAAGCGCGCGTCCTTCTGCAAGCCTAAGCGAAGCAGACAAGTGGGCGAAACGCCCCGCCAAAAGAAGGCAAAAGGAGATTAAATGAGAGTTAAAACCGGTATAGTGCGCAGACGGCGACACAAAAAGGTATTGAAAGCGGCGCGAGGATTTTTCAGCGGCCGCCGCAAACATTTCAGAAAAGCGAAAGAGCAGTTAGAGCGCAGCCTAGTCTATGCCTATCGCGATCGCAAAAACAATAAACGCAACTTCCGCTCGCTCTGGATTACGCGCATTAACGCGGCGTGCAGATTGCACGATCTGAGCTATTCGCGCTTCATCGCGGGACTCGCGAAAGCTGAAATTACGCTGGATCGCAAAGTACTGGCGGATATGGCTATGAACGAT
>JAITUT010000072.1 GCA_031286325.1 Helicobacteraceae bacterium | reverse complement strand
GCGGAGATTCTTGATAAAGCTAAAAAGACTTCGGATTTGATCGGAGAGATCGCCGCGAGCGTTAAAGAGCAATCGGAGGGTATGAATCAAATCTCTACCGCGATGGGTCAGGTAGATAGCATTACCCAGCAGAACGCCGCGACAAGCGAGCAATCGGCTGCCGCCGCTGAAGAGATGAGCGCGCAAGCTAACGCTATGATGGAAAGCGTCGCGGAGTTAGGTAAGATTGTGGGGCTGAATATTAACGCGGGCGGGATTAGCGCGCAAAAAAGCCAAAGGGCGGAGCGCGTTAAAAGCCGCGCCTATAAAAACGCCGCTACGCAAACTGACTACTTGATAGACGAATTTCCCGCCGGGCTTTTAGCTCCCGCTCGTTTGGTTTAGCAGAGCAGTAAGAGGGTTTTTGCGAGCAAAGGATTTTTCTTTGGAATCCTCGCGAATTGCTTATCGGAAACGTAAACGGACGCTTGCGCGTCCGTTTACGTTTTAACACATTAAATCTTGCAATAAAATCTGTTTATCCATAGAGAATAATTCTTGTATCTTTTTGTGCGAATATTTTGTTACGTTGTGCTGTTCAACCATACTGATAATAGCCGAAACAGTAACGGCGGAACCGTGAACTCCAGTTTCAGCAACAATATTTTTAATTTGGCTGTCTATATTTTTACCGAAACCGCCCGCGATATACGAAAAAAAAGCAAGCGGAAGCTTGCCGTCATAATAATTTTTCAGTCCGCCAGTATAATTGTGTACCATTCTGTTATGATGGTCGTTGCTTATAGTGTACTTACTATACGCTTTGTTGTCAATAATACCGCAATATCCCTCGCCGTCGGATAATACCAATACATCGGGAGCTAAATCGATTGTCCCGATGTGGCGCGTTTCAAAACCAAACACAGTTTTGAATAGTTCGGCGGTTGCTTTCTCAAATTCCGTCGCATTGTCGCGACCTCTAAATGCCATTTCAAAGTATTCAGTCATAAAAGAGCCAATTGCTCCGCGCGGATAAAGTTTAAGCAAAGTTTCCTCAACAACTTTTACTTCTTCTCCGACTTTTTCAGCGATTTTATCAACTAAGTCGGCAGTTATTTTACTTATAGGCTTTTTGAGTGATTCAGCGATAAATGCCTGTTTTATTTTTATTTCAACAAGCATTTTTGTCGTTATGGTTTCAGTTTCAAGTAGATTTCGCGTATCTTTTTTGTGTTTCGGGTCAAGACCGTATTTTCGCTGAAAATATTCGTGTTCATTTGGGCGATCTATAAATTTCGGCGTTTCCGCAAGTATAGCCTTAACTTCATCAATTTTATCCGGCAAAATGCGGATCGCTCTGTCATCTTCGCTACGTTTCGCAAGTTGCGTGTATTCAAGCCAGTTTTGAATAGTGTTAGCTATATCAAGAAGATTTCCATATTTATTATCTGTATTCACGCCTTTACTAGTTGGATATTTATAGGCAAAGTTTTCTGAAAGAGAAGCATCTCCAAATTGTCGATAAGCTAAAATACGACTTACAACTTGTATATAACAGCGGTCAGTTTCGTTTTCAGCTTCGACAATAACGACTTTTCCTATCTCTTCTTGCGTCAAGTATTCTATTTGCGGCTCTAAAAGAAGCAGAAGTAAAAACCTAAAAGGACGAATTTTGAAACGCTCGCTTACCTCTACGCCACGACTTAACGAAAACGACGAAGGGAATTGATATTTCAATATTTGCTCTTTGAGAATTGGAACAGGCGGCTCGCCCGCCATAATAGCTTCCCCCGCAAATGTAAGTTTCAATTTTTTTGTATTTTCCTGTTCAAAAATTAAACCCAAACTTTTAAGCCAGGCAATATACGTTCTCGCTCCGCCGCCCGTTTGGTCGCGACGCTCGCCTTTGCGTTTTACTCCTGCCGTTTCAAGAGCATTTTCAAGCAATAAGTGAGTATCGCGCTGAGCTTGCCATTCAGCATTTAATGCGGTATCGGCAATTGTCGCCAATATTTCAGGAACGGCATTAAGGCGACGTTTAGGTCGTGTCACCCACCAATAATTTATCATTTGCGTTGTCCTTTCTTCTCTTTTTTTAATTCTTTGTTAATATTTTCAAATTCATTTATAATTCTGTCACGTTCATCATAATGTCTATAAAAATCTTTGTCGCGAATAAGATTAAACACAATTTTTATCAACATATAAAGGTCGTCATATATTAAAGAAAGTTTTTCGTTTGACATATTAACTATTATGTTGTGTTTATTTTCGCCTTCTTTATTGTTATGACGAATGTGTAAATTATTGCCCATACTAAAAATGAGGGAAGATTTCTTTGACCCAACAACTTTTTTTATATCGCATTCAAGCGGTTCTAAATTTCTAAGTAAATTCACAAGGATATCTCTCTTTGCATCAATATTATGCTGTTTTGATTTTAATAATTGCTCATATCGTTGCATTAACCCTTTCTCGTATTCGGAACCGGCAGAATTTCCAATGTAAATTTGTAAATATTTTGTATCATAATCATCGTCAATATATGCTCCTTTATCAAACAATCTATTTATAATTTCGTATTGTTCAGACATTTTAAATGATTTTAATAATTTTTCAAAAAGCTCTCTTTTAGATAGATATGTTTCGTTTGAAATTCTTATTTGTTTGTTGCTCTCGAACATTTCGTTAGCCAATGATTTAGGGAACATAGACACAATGTTTTTAGGAATTATAGGAGAAGTTATTGTTGAACGAAATTTGTTATAATAATTCCTAAAAACGCTTATTATATCTTCTTTTGGTAGTGTAATTTCATCATCACCGGCAAAAATATAGCTTACTGTAATGTACCAATCATCATTGCCCCAATTAAATACTCGTGCCATTCCTAAACCTCTTATTCATTGATATTAGGCTCAATCCACTCATACTCAATTCCTGCAAAGCTATTAAGTATCGCTTCAAAAATAATTTTTGCTCCGCGACACGGAACGGCCATTCCAATTTGTTTACGAACGCTCTCTTTGCTCCCTTGAAAAACAAAATCATCGGGGAAAGTTTGCAATCTTGCGCGTTCTCTATTTGTTAAGGCTCTTGGCTCGTCCCAATGATAAATATGCGTACCGCCGCCGCCGCTTCCGGTAACCGTATAGGCGGGCTTGTCCGGGTCAAGACGTTTATAAATCTGACTTATTTTTGTTGCCGTCTTAATCTGTAATTTTTTGGGCAAATCAGCGGTAAAAGCGTTTTCGCCGGGCTTTATATGTTCAAGACGGCGAATGACTTGGGCAGACTGTTTTGTCCTCTCATTGTTAGGCGCATTTGTCGCTATGGGCGGGTTTTCTATTGCATTTCGGCAAGAAATATTTGCGTAATTATACGGCGCGGGAGAGGGTACGCGAAAAACTACGTCAATACCATTGCGAACACCTACAATTATAATGCGGTGTCTTGCTTGCGGAACGCCATATTGCTCGAATTTATAAAGGTGCGGAGTAATAACATATCCTGCCGCCCTCATATCGTCAAGAATATGAGCGAACGCTTTTCCGTCATTTGTATTACGAAGCCCGCCGACATTCTCGGCAAGAAACCATTCCGGTTTAAATTTTTTCAAAGCCGCAACACCGTATTGATACAATGCTCCGTATTTTCCATCAAGACCTTTTTGCTCTCCTACCGCGCTAAAATCATTGCAAGGGAAACCAAAAGCAAGCGCGTCTATCTGGTTGAGCGCGTCAAAATCAATTTTCCGCACGTCTTCGCAAATAACGCTACCCGGATTATCGGGGCAGATATTGCGAATATATGTATCGCAAGCGTCGCGGTCATAATCAGATGACCATTGATGCACTATGCCATATTCCTTATTTTCAATCGTAGCGATCTTTGCTCCATATCCGATACCGCCGGGACCGCAGAACAATTCGCCAAGCCTGTAAATCATTTAACGCGCCTTATTAAGTTGCCTGCTTTCATTATACCACGCTGAAATCTGGAATTCGCAATCGCCAATCGCGATCAAATTTATGAGATTTGAGCTTAAGCGCAATGACGAAAGAAAGTCTTTTTGTTTGCCTCTCACTCCACAACAAAATCGTCCGAGTCAAAGCCGAAATAGAATCTGCCAGTCTCGGCTGTGAATTTCAGCAGTATAAAGTCGCCGCCAAGCGCGCCGCCTTTGTAATACATTGTAAATGCCTCGCGCCACAACCCAGTTTTGATCGCGTCGTCATTCACAACTTCGGTTTTGCCGCGCAACATCAAGCCGCGAAATTGCGCCGTATCGCAAAAATAGAGGCAGGTTTTCGGGTTCGCGCGCGCCTGTCGCACTTTGAGAGACGGCGCGTTCGTGTGAAACCAAAAAGTTTTCAAACCTTCGCGCTTAATCGGCGATAACATTGCTTTGATATTCGGATAACCCAAATCATCAAGCGTACCTACAAAAGCCGTACTCTGCTTGTCTATAAACTCCGCGAGCTGTTCTAATTTAATTTGCATAGTAATTTCCTTTCAAATTTGCTAATCACCGTCCCAAAGAGGCGTAAAATTCGCGCTCAAACGCTAAAAACCGCTCCGCCAAACGCGCCGCGTCTTTGTAGATCGTAGCTTTCGGGTTCGCTATCACAGCCGCCAAAAACTTCGCGGAATACGGAGCCAAAACCTCCGCATAAACTTTGCCCGCGGCGATAAATAGCGCGTTTTCGTCTGATTTGCAGAGTTTTGACATAAGCAAAAAGACGAAACCGAAGTTGTCCTCGTGTTCGGCGAATTTGTCCTTGCGCAACGCGGCGATATTCATCGCCTCTTTCACCGCCACGAGCGGTTTGCCAGCCTCCAAACCGTCATAATAAACCGACGCGCTCATCGCGATCTTCGCGCCGAACGGCGACATAAACAGCTCCGAAAACTCCTCGTCCAACGTCTCAAAACCGCCGTTTTCCAACGAATTTTTTAGGTTTTTCGCCGCGTTTGCGGCTTCTTTGTCAAAACCCGCGTCTAAAATCCCGCCCAAAAGCGCGATCGTCTCGTTTGGAGTCTTTTTCGCCGCGCCGTAAATAAAAAGTTGCGCCAAAGCCGCGTAAAAAAACGCGCGCGCCGCGTTCAAATTTTCTTTCATTCGCTAGTTATACTACATTTCAGATTAAATTGCCATTTTACTTTGCGACTGATTTTTTGAGCGTCTCGCCCATCATCACTTTAACTTTGCAGTCGGGACAACAGGAGAGCGAGCGCAGTTTCGCCGCGTCCGACGCGAAGATCGGCGACATTAACGCGATGACTTTTTGCGCCGCGCGGCTTGCGGCAAACGGTTTGCCGCACTCAACGCAACAAAACGCCGTATCTCTCGCCGCCTCGCGCCGCGCGAAAAACGCGTCCTCTAAAACCAAGCCGCTTTTTTCTAACGAGATTGATTTTTCAGGGCAGATCGTAGCGCACTCGCCGCACATTGTGCACAGCGCGTTCGTAACCCACAAAACGCCTTCGGTTTCGCTCGCGGTAATGGCGTTTGTAGCGCAATTTTGCGCGCACGCGGCGCAGAGCGAACAGCTTTCGGCGTTTATCGCAACGCTTCCGAAAATTTCGCTTGCGATCGGCGGCGCTTTAGCGATTTGCGATCGCGCTAACGCGCCTTTTACGCGATCCGCTAACGCGGCGCGCTGTGAATTCGCGGAACTCTCGGCGGCGAATTGCGCTTTTACGATCGGCGCCGCGCTCCCAATTTCGCCGATCGTCAGGATCGCGCTCTTGTTGTAGAGGGCAATCGCCAGATCGTTTGCGAACTTCGCCGCCGCGTTCAACTCGCCCGCGATCACGATCTGCGATCCCGTTTCCTCAAAAAATGTCCAATAGGCAAACTCGTTAAACAGCGCGAAATTCGGCACGACAAAGGGAATCGCGCCCGCCGGCAACTCCAACTCCAAATCCAAATCAAATTCCGCAGCGATCAAAAACGGCGTAAATCCCGCGAACGCTCGCGCCGCGGCGCAGATCGCCTCTTTGCCGAACGCGCCGAACTCTATCGCGCCAGTGGGGCAAACGCCCGCGCACGCGCCGCACTCGCGGCACAGATCGGGAGCAAATTTAATGCGAGCCGCGTCAGTATCCGCGACCAACGCGCCGTTTGGGCAAGCCGCGGCGCACCTCGCGCACGCGCCGCTCGCTTTGTCGTGAAAGTGGCAAAGCGCGGGATCGTAGTTGATTTTTTGCTCTAAAAAGTTGTCGAAAACCGCCGATCGCGCCTCTAAAATCGCGCGAATCATTCTCGTTTTCGTAGCTTTGTCGCTCTTTGATTTCGCGATCAGATAGTCAATTTCCGCCGCGTGAATTTCCGCCGCGCCCGCCGCGTTTGAAACCAAATAATTCGCGCCGTTTTGGGGTTCAAAGTCGCAAACATCGCTCAGAAATTCTCGCGAAAACATCGCGCTTTCGCCTAAAATTAAAAAATCTTTCACCGTTTTCCTCGCTTTCTAGCTCATCAAATTCGGCGATCTTAGCAAAAGAGAAAAAGGTATAAAATATCCGAAAATTTTCAAAGGATTTCAGGTGATACACGCTTTATACAAATTTTTGGGCGCGCTAAACAGCGCCGATCGCTCTTGGCAACTCTCTTTGGCTCTTGCCCTTAGCCTATTTATCGCGCTTGCGCCGGTATTCGCGCCGCACAATTTGGTGATTTACCTACTGGCGTTTTTGATCAATGTGCATTTGGGAATGTTTTTTCTGGGCGCGGTGATCTTTAAGGCGATCGTTTATATTTTTGATCCGCTGATTGAAAGTTTAGGTTATTATGTTTTAACCCTGCCCGCTTTAGAGCCCCTATGGACTGAGATTTATAATAATCCGTTTTTGAATTTAAGTAATTTTAACCACACGATGATTATGGGATCGCTTGTAGCTTCGATTATATTGCTTGCGCCGTCTTTTTTTCTTTTTCAATTGCTTACAAAAAATTACAGATTTCTGATTAGCAAAGTGCCGATAGCGCGTTTAATGCTCAAAGATCCGCAACCTAACAAACCGGCTTTAATTAGGTGGTGGGGTTTAGGAGTTTTCGCGATAATTTTCGCTATTATCGGCGCGATCTATTATCTTCTCAGCGACACTTTAATTAAGATGAAAT
This sequence comes from Helicobacteraceae bacterium, assembly GCA_031286325.1. Taxonomy (GTDB): domain Bacteria; phylum Campylobacterota; class Campylobacteria; order Campylobacterales; family SZUA-545; genus JAIRNH01. Next base: position 2,318 of record JAITUT010000072.1, on the reverse strand, counting down.
TAGAAGAAGCATTGAGCAAACCGATCGGCTATCAAGTAACGATAGATCGCCTAAGAACTAGCCTTTCTCCGCTGGGAATGACGATAGAGGGAATTAAGATTCCAGATACCGAAGATCCTATGAAAAACAAAGTAGAGATCGGGCATTTGGCGTTTAATATCAATTTAGGCTATTTGCTGCATAAAAAGTTTATAGTAGAAGAGATCGCGGCGAGCAAAATTTTGCTTGAAACCGATCGTAAGACAAAGGCGAAAAAGTTGCCGGAACAGGCAAAAAAAGAAGCGCAAAAAGCAAGCGCAAAAGAAGCGCAAAAAGAACCTAGTTTCTTAGATGAATTAAAAGAGGATAAGGGCAATATATTTACTAATATAGCAAATGAAATCCCCGACACAAAAAGCATTATTAAAAGTGAAAAATTTAAGACTTTGGACGAGAGCAAAGCAATGCTTGTTCGCCTGCAAGAGATCAAAGATAAATGGCAGGAGATTTCAAAGACTAAATTCAAGAAAGCAGAGTTTGAGGCTTTGCAGCAAAAATATAAAGATTTGGAGGCGAGGGCTAAGGAGCTCAAAAACGTACAAGATGTTTCGGCTTTCGCGAAAGAGGCGAAAAGTTTTCGCGACGAGGTCAAGACGAAACGGGACGAATATAAGGCGATTATGAAGGATTTTGAGGCGGACAGGAAGGAATCCAAAGAGATTTTATCGCGCTTTGACGATCTGCCGAAAGAGGATTTTGAGGCGCTTAAAAAGAAGTATTCTTTTGACCTCTCCGGCGGGTTTAATCTGGCGGAGACGTTAATCGGAGGCGAGATCGTGAGCAAAGCGCGCGAGGCGCTCGGCTGGTATCGTATGGCGGAGCCGTATATCGCGCAAGCGAACGAAGTGAAAACGCAAATGAAAGGCGAGCCGCTGCCGAAACCTGAGCGCGGCGAAAGTCGAATTGTGCCTTTCACGGAGCGCAATCCGCAACCTAAATGGTGGGTAAAAAACGCGAACTTTGACATCACCACGCGAAACGGCAGCGGTCTGGCTTTGAAAGTGCTGGACGCGAGCGGCGATCAACGGATTACGCGAAAGGCGATGGTCTCAAGCATCGCGTCCACGCGCGCCAAAGGCTACGAAAAACTCGCGCTTGCTTGGACGCACGATCGGAGAAATGTTGAGATAGACAAGGTGGATTTCGCTTGGCTCGGCGTGGAACGCTCTGGGTTTGAGAAGAGCCGCTTTACTTTGGCGCCGATGAAAATGGATTGGAACATCAACGGCGCGATCGACAAGGGCGTCTTTGAGAGCAAGGGCAAACTCGCCGTCAAAGATGTGAATATTTCGCTGGAAAACCCGCGCAACGAAATTGAGAAATTGGCGCAAAGAGCGCTTTCGGGCGTTACGAATTTCAATGTGGATATGCGCTTTTGGGGCAATCCGCTATTCCCGAAGATGGCGGTTTCAAGCGATCTGGACAACATTTTGCTAGCGCGGTTTAAGGAAGCTTTGAGCGCGAGGATTAAAGAGTTTGAGGCGCAGTTAAAAGCCCAAATTGAGGAGATGGCGAGGAAAGAGTTGGCAAAACTCGGCGCGAATGAGAAAGAGATCGCGGCGATTGAGAAAGTTCTGCGCGGCGAGGCGGATTTGCTAGGGACATTAGAGCAGCAGATCGGCGAAAGATTTTCAGAGGAAGCTCTGAAAAAAGAGTTGGAAAAGCGATTACAAGACAGCGTGAAAGACAGCGCGAAAGACAAGTTAAAAAATCTACTCAAGAAGAAGTAGCTAATCGCGGATCGCAACTTGTTATACGAGGCGATCCGCGATCCGTTGCGCGATTAGTTATCAACACTTTCTCTGCGAGGGGCTACTCCAAATGAGCGGGGAGAGTTCTTACGATCATCGTAGCTCCCCAAACGATCGCGAGCGGAAATCATTATTGCAAGCGAGGATGAGAGCTAAAAGCGCGGCGATCTATGACGCAAGCGGAAAACCTAGCGCGATCTTACTGTGCGGTTTCAGCCAAAAACGCGGCGATCTAGGGCGGCGATCAGATCGGTTAAATTTTATAAAGAAAACGTCTCTTGCGTATCCTAGCCGCGTGGCAACAAGTTATGTTCGCCGCAACGATCCCTGTTTTGTTATTGTAGGCTTGACCTCTTAAATGAGAAGAAACGAGACTTTTCAGCAAATCCGCGCAATCAAAGATCGCGCGTAAGATCGCGGCTTGCGCTTAAGATCGCGGATACGCCTGAAATTTCCTAGATTGCGGGCATTGTAGCCTCGCGCGCTCGTTATTGTCTGTCTGTTGCGGTTACTAACACCTTTTTGCGG